>JANNFT010000329.1:0-6158 GCA_031380185.1 Pseudomonadota bacterium | reverse complement strand
GGATGTGTTGAGTCTACAGCAGGCAGTACCGTTGGCTGCGATCCCGCCGCGAAAACGATGGCGGAAAAACCCGCCGCGGCAATGGCTGACTCAAAAGCAGCATCGCCCGCTGCAGCCTCGCCTGCAGCCGCGATGGCATCGGCAGACAGTTCTACCGCACTCGGTAACCACCAAGTAGGCGAAGCAACCCACGGCCACCTTGCCGATGGCCAAAAATCGCCGGTTCGCACCGGTACGGGTGGTTGTGTCAATTTAGGTTACTCCGCAAATAGCCCGGATCATCCTGGCGATTGTGCGTTCCAAGCCGGTAAAGCAGTTGCCGCCGCTCCGGCCCCCGCTGCCCCGTCCCCCGCTGCCCCGGCCCCCGTTGCGCCGGCCAAAGCTGCACCGGCCGCGCCGGCCGAGAAAACGCCTGAGCCCGCCGCGACAGCGGCCGCACCGGCAAGAGCCGTTCCCGCCGCACCTCCGGCCGCCGTTCCCGGTACCGTCCGCAATACCGGCCCGGCCGGTGACACTGCCGCTGGCGCCGCTGCGCTTAGCGACGTCGGAACGGACACCAGCAACGAGTTCCCAACCTGCCCGCCACGCAAGAGATCCCGCGGTGCGCTGGTTGACCAGGATTGTGCTGCGCCTGACTCTGGCGCAATGGCGCTAGCAGCACCCGCTGCGCCGCCAGTCTCAGTTCCTGGCACAGTGCGTAACACAAATCCGCTCGCCGTTGAGTCTGGAGCGGGCATGGCTGCGGCGGAAACGCCGGCGGATTCGTCCGAATCGTTCCCGGCCAGCCAACGTCAGCGTGCGCCACGCGGCGCATTGACCGACGAAAGCCAGCCGGCAATGGATAGCAGTGACTCGGGCGCTCTGAAGGACTCACCCCCACCGCCACCGATCCCGGCGCCGCCGACACAAGTCGTGCGCGGCGAAGATCGTCCGATGGATATACCGGCTGCGGCGCGTCCGCAGGAAACCGGTGCGGCGCCGGTCGCCCCGACCGCAGCGGTGCCAGGTACGGTGCGCAACACGGCGCCGGCCGCTGAAACCGTAGCGCCCAGCGGCAATGTGCAAATGCCTGCCGCGAAACCCGCGCCGATCCCAGCTCCTGAGTTCGAGAAAATCAGCCTGTCCGCCGATGTGCTGTTCAAGTTCGATCGCTATCGCGAGAAAGACATGTTAGGCGCCGGGCGCGCGAAACTCGACGAGGTAGCAGACAAGATCAAAGGCTATATCACGGCGACGATTGATTACATCGATCTCATCGGCCACACTGATCGCCTCGGTTCCGACGCCTATAACCAGCGTCTATCGGAACGGCGCGCCAAGACCGTTAAGAACTATTTGGTCAAAAAAGGTGTTGATGGCGGCAAGATGTCCGACAAAGGTCGTGGTGAGCGCGAGCCGGTGATGCAATGCAAAGGCAATAAAGCCACTAAGAAGTTAATCCGATGCCTGCAGCCGAACCGTCGCGTGGATGTTGAAATTCACGGTGTGAAGCAAAAATAAGCGAAACTCGCTACAATAAAGCCCCGCCTGGTGCGGGGCTTTTTTTTGACTTCGTAAATGACAACCACCGTAGACACGCTGATTGATGCCCAAAGCATCGTGCCGGTCGTTCCGGCACATACCACGCTGGCTGACCACAGCATCGCGATTCAGTCGGGGCGTATCGTTGCATTGTTACCGACAGCAGAAGCCAACGCGCGTTATGAACCGCGTCAGCGAATCAGCCTGCGCAATCATGCCGTCATCCCTGGTTTTGTCAACGCCCACACCCACGCCGCCATGACGCTGATGCGCGGCCTCGCCGACGACTTGTCGCTGATGACCTGGTTGAGCGATCATATTTGGCCCGCCGAGGCAGCCCACGTGTCGTCCGCCTTTGTTTATGATGGCGCCTTGCTCGCCTGTGCGGAAATGCTGCGCGCCGGCATCACTTGTTTCAACGACATGTATTTTTTCCCGGAAGCCACGGCACGTGCGGCGGTGGACGCTAATATGCGCGCGGTATTGGGCATGATTGTCATTGAGTTCCCGTCGGCCTATGCCGGCGACGCCGACGCCTATCTGCACCGCGGACTAGAAACCCGTGACGCGTTTCGCGATCAGGCCTTGCTTAAATTTTGTCTTGCACCCCATGCGCCGTACACTGTTTCCGATAAAAGTTTCGCCAAGATACTGACTTACGCGGAACAACTCAACGTGCCGATCCATATACACTTGCACGAGACCGAAGATGAAATTAATCAAAGCCAAACCCAACACGGCATGCGTCCCATCGAACGCCTAAGTCGCTTAGGCCTGCTTGGCCCTAATTTTGTTGCCGTACATGCCGTGCATTTGACACCGATTGAAATTGCCTTACTTTCGCAGCAAGCATGCCATGTCGTTCACTGCCCAACGTCAAATCTCAAACTCGCCTCCGGGATTGCGCCATGCGCGGCGCTGTTGCAAGCCGGCGTCAACGTTGCATTAGGCACCGATGGCGCCGCCAGCAATAATCGACTCGATATGTTCGCTGAAATGCGTCTGGCCGCCCTACTTGCCAAACGCGGCGCGGGCCAAGCGAACGTCGTGCCCGCCCATCAGGCGTTGGCAATGGCTACGCTGAACGGCGCACGAGCGTTGGGCCTTGAGGACGAGATCGGATCCCTCGAAGTCGGTAAAGCAGCCGACATCGTAGCCGTTGATCTTTCGAGTGTGGAAACTTCGCCTTGTTACGACGTCAGCTCTCATTTGGTTTATGTCGCAAGCCGCGAGCATGTGAGTCATGTGTGGATCGCCGGAAAGATGCTGTTGGAAAATCGTGTCGCGAATCTTCTGGATTTAGAGTCGATTCGCGACAATGCGGAAAATTGGCGCAACAAAATTGCCGTGAGGAGCACAATGTGAACGTCGATGCGCTCGAACTAAAGAAATTCGAAGACCTTGCCCATCGTTGGTGGGACAAAAACAGCGAGTTCAAACCACTGCACGAAATCAACCCACTACGCCTAGATCACATCGACAACAAAGTTGCGCTGCGCGCTAAGACCGTGCTCGATGTCGGATGCGGCGGCGGCATTCTGGCCGAGAGTATGGCGGCGCGCGGCGCGCGGGTGACCGGCATCGATCTCGGCGAAAAGCCACTCAAGGTCGCTAAGCTGCATTTATTGGAAAGCGGTCAGTCGGTCGACTACCGCCTGATTTCCGCCGAGGATTTAGCGCTCGAACGTCCCCACAGTTTCGATCTGGTGACCTGCATGGAAATGCTCGAACATGTCCCCGATCCGGCCGCGACGGTGCGCGCCTGCGCGACCTTGGTGAAGCCGGGCGGCTGGGTATTTTTCTCGACCATCAATCGAAATCCTAAAGCTTATTTATTTGCGATAATCGGAGCGGAATACGTGCTCAATCTCCTGCCCAGAGGCACGCACGACTACGGCAAATTCATTCAGCCGGCGGAATTGGCGAACCTTGCACGACAGGCGGAACTGCGCGTCGACCATCTCATTGGCATGAGCTACAACCCCTTCAGTAAAATCTATTCACTGGGGTCGGACACCAGCGTCAACTACCTTGTCGGCTGTCGCGCCTAATGGTCGGCGCGATCCTATTCGATAATTTACGTCGGCGATGACGAACGCGATGTCCGAGCGGCAGTGGCGACAAAAATGACACCGGTGGCGGCGCGTTATGGCTATCTGGGAAACGGCGATCCATTGACGGCATGGGGAGCGCAGTTGATTATCGACTCGCCGCGCGAACTGTTGAGAACTCTTGGCATCACCTGAACAACCCGCCGATTTCATGCGCCAATGCGCCGACAGCATGGAATTGCGCGTAAAAGTCGTTCCGGGCGCAAGCCGTTCCGAGATCGTCGGCAAAATGGGCAACCGTCTTAAAATTCGCATTGCCGCACCGCCGGAACACGGTAAAGCGAATCGAGCTTTGTTACTATTACTCGCAGATTGGCTTGGAACAAAAAACCTCGAACTGATCGCCGGACATGGCAATCCGGAAAAAACTGTACGGGTAAACGGCGCATATGGACTGAGCGACGAGCAAATGGCGCGCTTAAAGTAAATAATTTCTAAATGGCATGTGCCAGAAGCCGCATGGATGTTGGCTCCTGGCGCATGTAACGTGAATCGGCAAGCCCAGCTTGCCGATTGAAGCATCTAATTTTTTAATTTATGAGGAGAAACAACGATGGATAAAGATCTACTTCAACGCGGGCTCGATACGCGCAAAGCGGTGCTCGGCAAAGAATACGTCGAAAAAGCGATGCAAAGCGCCGATGATTTCAACCGCCCGTTCCAGGAATTTATCAGCGAATATTGCTGGGGCGCAATCTGGACCCGCGAAGGCTTGTCGCGCAAAACTCGCAGCCTGCTAAACCTGGCGATGCTCACGGCGCTAAACAAGCCACATGAACTCAAGCTTCATATTGGCGGCGCGATTACCAATGGCGTGACGCGCGAAGAAATTCAAGAAGTGTTCTTGCAGGCTGCCGTATACTGCGGCGTGCCGGCGGGCGTGGAAGCATTCAAAATCGCACGCGAAGTTTTTGCCGAGTTGGATAAAAAATAATTCATGGCCGATGTGATCGGTTATCGGCGTGCCGCGGCGGGTACTCAGCCCGAGTACCTCTACCCGCCCTATGTCTCGTCGCAAAAGCGCGCGCCGACTCAGCCGTTGGTGATGTTGCCGCATACCTTGTCGGAAGTGACCGGACCGGTATTTGTTCCCAGCGACATCGCGTCGACCGATCACGATCTAACTCACCAACACGAGAGCGAACCGATCGGCGAACGCATCGTCGTAAGCGGCCGTGTGCTCGACGAAAACAATCGCCCGATTCCCCATACGTTAATCGAAATTTGGCAAGCCAACGCTGCGGGACGCTATCGTCACAGCCGCGATGAACATGCCGCGCCGCTTGATCCCAACTTCACCGGATTCGGCCGCGCGTTCAGCGATGCCGAAGGTCGCTATCGTTTCGTCACCGTCAAGCCGGGGGCGTATCCGTGGGGCAATCACCCCAACGCCTGGCGACCAGCGCACATTCATTTCTCACTGTTCGGGCCGGCATTTGCAACGCGTTTGGTGACGCAAATGTATTTCCCCGGCGATCCGTTATTGGCTTTCGATCCGATTTTCAACAGCACGGCAAACGAACGGGCGCGCAATCGATTGGTGTCCGCATTCGATTGGGAGACAACAACGCCGCAATTTGCGCTCGGCTATCGCTTCGACATCGTGCTGCGCGGCCGCGACGAAACGCCCATGGAGGCAATCCATTCATGAGCGAAATCGCCACGCCATCGCAGACGGTCGGACCGTTTTTTCATATTGGCCTCGAGGCCATCGCGGTAAACGATCTGACCGCAAGCTTGGCGACCGCGGAGCATATGCAGATTTCGGGGCAGGTGCTCGACGGCGACGGCAAGGCCGTGATCGATGCGCTGATCGAAGTCTGGCAAGCCGATGCACATCGCGCCTATGCAAGCCCGCATTCACCATTCAAAGGCTATGGCCGTATCGCAACCGACGCACGCGGCGCATTCAGCTTCACCACCATCAAGCCCGGTCGTGTCGCTGGACCATGCGCAACATTACAAGCACCGCACATCGCCGTGAATATTTTTATGCGCGGTTTACTGAAACATCTGGTGACGCGAATCTATTTTCCCGGCGAGCCGAGCAACGCTGAGGACGCGATTCTACAAAGCGTCACCGCAACGCGGCGCGACACGCTGATTGCGCGCGCCACTGCGGGCAAGCGCGACACCCTGACCTGGAACATCATGCTGCAAGGCGAACACGAAACCGTGTTCTTCGATTGCTAGTGCGCGACATTTTTTCCGAACACACACGCATCCAACGCATGCTCGATTTCGAAGCGGCGCTCGCCCGCGCGCAGGCCCACGTCGGCGTGATTCCCGTTGCGGCTGCGGATGCTATCGCAAAAAATTGTACGTCATCACAAATCGATTTCTTCGCGCTAACACGCGATGCCGAAAGCGCGGGAAATCTCGCGATTCCGCTGGTCAAGCAACTGACGGCGTTGGTCGCGAAAGATAATACCGAAGCGGCGAAATTCGTCCACTGGGGTGCGACCAGCCAAGATGTAATCGACAGCGGACTTGTTTTGCAATTGCGCGCCGCGCTCGATTTGATCG
>JANNFT010000248.1:0-2094 GCA_031380185.1 Pseudomonadota bacterium | reverse complement strand
AGTCGCCGCGTTGTTCGTGGCGACTTGATCACCCTTGCCGTCGTGCAACTCACAAGTCCAGCCGCGTTTTTTGCAATCGCCCATTGCCACATCGGACATTTCCTGAATCGTCGGCGAGTTGTAATTCACCGCGACGATTGCAACGTTAAGTTTGTCGGTGGATTTTTTCGCCAATGCGTCCGTGGTGTTCAGGCCAAGCGCGGCAAGTACCGCCAGGCCCAAAGCTGTACGGCTTAAAGCAACAAATCTGATACTCATATTGTCTCCTCGTTTATTTGTTCGACAGAATTTGCGCCGCAAAACGCGTAACGCAACTGGCATTACCCCCAGCTTAAAGGGCGCTGGTTTGAGTGTTTACCCTACCCTCTCCCAGGTGTTTTTACGCCTAGCTTGGTTCTGGTTTGGGACGCTTGATTCTAGAGCAGCGTGGCGGTAACGTCAACGCCATTGACCGACAATATTGTTCGACAATCCGAAGCTCACAAGGCACAATAATGTTCATGGATAAACTCCGAGCCTCCCCTAAAAAACCTATGGCGACCAGTACACCCGACATGGTCGTCAGATCCATTAACGAGGGTATTCTGAAGCGCCGCTATAGTATCGGCCAGCGTCTGGTGGAATCCGATCTTACCCGCGATCTGAAGGTTAGCCGCGGCACGGTGCGCGAAGCATTGAAGACCTTGTCTGCCGAAGGCGTCGTCAAACTCACGCCGCACCGCGGCGCATTCATTCGCTCACTTTCGCGCAAGGAAGCCAACGACCTGCTGCTTGTGCTGGAAGTCCTGTGCGGTGTCGCCGCTCGACTTGCGGCGCAGCGCATCAATAGCGGCGACCATCTAAAACAGTTTCGAGCCGCCACCCAAGCCTTACCCGGAATGGGAAACAATGCGGTGAGCAGCGGTTTTCCGGAACAACGTGCGCGCTTTTATCAGACCATGCTGACGATCTGCGGCAATGCGGAATTAGAACGCACTATGCCACTTTCCCATATTTTCATGTTTCGGGCGCAGTTCCAGGGACTGTGGTCAAACAAAGACATCGCCGCAGTGTTAAAGGAATATCAGGAAGTGGCCGCGGCGATCTTGGCAGGGAACGTGAAACTAGCCGAAACTCGCATGCGCCGGCACATTCGGAAAACTGCCGAGCGGATGAGCAAATTGGCGGATTCTGCATTTGCCGTCGCGGATCTAAGCTAGTGTAGTGTTGCATTCTTCAAGGCACATTAAAAAGCACCCGGCGCATTCCCGCGCGCCCGTCCCGAGGATGCTGCCAGCACGGTAGGCTGGGGTGAAGCATGAACCCCAACTTTAAACACGCTTGCCTCACCTATCGCCGGCGTAACTAGCCCCGTTCATCGGGCCGGTCGTAACGTATCATTTATATCGCGAAACGCTGTGTTGGGGTTCGTGCCTTACCCCAACCTACGACCTTATGGCGCTAAAATCAGACCTTCAACAAAAATGCCTGGCCGGAACAATCGGGGCAATCTCGCCTACCCTTCCCAAGGACGCTGCCAGACGCAGCGTTGCGTTTGGGCGCGGTTGATCTGATCGAACCTAAACTACGATGCGTTATTGTTTAAGCTTTAACTCTTTCTGGATGAAATGCGCCAGGGTCTCAATCTTCTCGTCGTCAATCATGCCTTTGAATGGCGGCATGCCTTTTCCAGTCCGGCCGTTGGTGATGACTTCTACCAATTCCTCATAGGTGAGTTTAGACACGCGCAGATCCGCGCCGTAGCCCCCTTCGCTGGGGCCGCCCCTGCCGTCGTACTTATGGCAGAGCACACAATTCTGGAATAGCTCGCGCCCGCCGCCGCGCGGAACCTTGATTACCGGCCGGTCTTCGTCTTCAGCTTGAACCACTGAGTATGGGATTAGCGACCACAACGAAAATACCGCAACGGCTAGTGATTTTGCACTGCCGCTGCAACGTTTTCTTACTTTGATCTTTGGCATGCTAGTTCTTTGGATAGGTAAAAGGGACACATGGGCGGGCGCCGGATAGCGCCTGCCCATGCTTCTTGCACGCTCGCTTATGGGAGCGCAAACACGTACAACATATTGCTCGGAACTTGTGACTTCAGTTCCG
>JANNFT010000212.1:0-1927 GCA_031380185.1 Pseudomonadota bacterium | reverse complement strand
ATTATCATCAGTTGCAATACCACTTATCGCTACTTTGGAGCTAAAAATGGATGAAATGCATTCAGGCGGTTGCGCCTGTGGCGCAGTTCGTTACCGTGTTACCGGAAAACCAACCTTCGTTGCGGTCTGCCACTGCAAATTCTGTCAGCGCAGATTAGCCAGCGCCTTCGCGATCATTGCCGCGTTTGACGAGCGGTCAGTAGAAATCACTCAAGGTGAACTCACAGAGTGCGAACATCGTTCCGACGAAAGCGGCCGCTGGCTCAAAATGAGTTTTTGCGTAGTTTGCGGAACGACCGTCGCGCACACCGCGGAGGTGCGGCCGGGGATGAGAAGCATCGCTGCCGGAACCTTCGATGAAACTGATTGGTTTACCATCGACCGGCATATTTGGGTGCAGTCGAAGCAGGCTTGGGTCACGATTCCCGCAGGTATTACGACGTATCCGAAGGGCGTTACGCCAAGTTCTCCGACACCTGATAAAGCATGACTAATAAGCTAGGACTGAAATGAACAAACTAGAAGGCCAAACAGCACTAATCACCGGCGCCGGTCGTGGAATTGGCGCCGCGATCGCACTGCGCTACGCGCGCGAAGGCGCGAAGATTGTTGTAGTCGATCTCGTCGAAGCGAATGTGCACAGCGTGGCGGAGCAACTACACGCGCTCGGCGCCGATGTTGACGCTTTTGTCGTCGACGTCAGCGAACCGGCGCAAAGCGCGGCGATGATTTCGCGAGCCGTGAATCGCTTCGGTCGCCTCGATCTGCTTGTTAACAATGCCGGTGTCATTCGGGTGCGATCGCTGTTGAATACCACGTCCGAGGATTGGGACTTTATTCATGCCGTTAACACGCGTGGATTATTTTTCGCACTGCAAGCCGGCGCGCGGCAAATGCTGCAACAAACGCCGATGGCCAACGGTCGTCCACGAGGCAAGATTATCAACATGGCCTCAATCGCCGGACGCGGCGGCCGCGCGATGCTCGGCGCCTACGCCGCAAGTAAAGCAGCAGTAATCAACATCACCCAAACCGCGGCGCAGGAATTTGCGCCGCGGTTGACGGTAAATAGCATCTGCCCTGGTCCCGTGGATACCGAAATGTGGAAGCAAATCGATCAGGAATGGAGCGAGCAAGAACGACGCCCGCTCGGCTCGGTGTGGCAGGATCGCGTCCGTAGTGTTCCGATGCAACGAGGCGAAACGCCCGACGATCTGACCGGCATGGCGGTCTTTTTGGCAAGCGCGGATTCCGATTACGTCACCGGGCAATCGTATAACGTCGACGGTGGCGTCGTGATGAGCTAAACGCGATGGCGCGCAAAAGCTATCATACAATTTCATTGACGAATGCAAGTAAACACGCCGGGATTCAAACCGCACGCTGATAGAATAAACGCATGAATATCCTACAGGTAGATCATATCGGCATCCGCGTCGTCGACGCCAAACGCGCGGTGAATTTTTATCGAGCGTTGGGCTTTGAAGTCATCCTTGAAGTGGATTTTGACGCCGTGATCATCATGAAAAATCCTCATGGCATTGAACTTAACCTAATCACCAATGGCATTGGCCCGATCGAGGGTAAAAATATATTGATGGACGTTCCCGAGAAACATCCGGGTTATACCCACGTTGCGCTCCGAGTCGACTCAATTTTGAACGGCATCGCCGAGCTACAACGTTTCAATATTGCCATCAGCCAAGGCCCGGTAACCTTTGGCGGTAACGAAGTTTCGGTTTTTATCCGCGACCCGGATCGCAACGTAATTGAGCTGCGCAGCCAAGAACCGGATTTGGCGAAAATTCCTGGCCTGACGCATTACCAACCCTAGTTCACGGAGGGCAAATTAGCCGGCAGGTTTTGCACTCGGTTAAACTTAGAAACGGCAGTTGGACGGGGTGGAGTGTGCGGTTATGGGGGTGTA
>JANNFT010000190.1:0-4560 GCA_031380185.1 Pseudomonadota bacterium | reverse complement strand
CCTTCACTGTACGAACGATAGTCGGCGAACTCCATTCCGGACCCGGTGCGATTGGCGCGATGTAAGCCTTTGAGATGGCCGCGCGCCGGCTCGTTCGAGGCTAGTCGCAGGCGATCCAGTCGACGCAGGAAATCGTGGCTTAGTAACGGTTCCGGCATTCTCAAATTACGGCGGATTAGTCGTGCACTTGCCTCGCGCCGGCCGCATCACTGCTGCGGCTCAGGCAGTGCTTCGATGATTGCCGCAATAATCCTGTCGACGTCAAGCTGTTCCGCCTCGCCTTCGTAGTTGAGTAGCATGCGTAGTTGAGTAGCATGCGATGCCGCAGCGCGGGGTACGCCGCGGCGCGGATGTCGTCGCCCGCGACGTAAACTCGATTGTGCATCAGCGCATGCACTTTGCCGCCTAGCACCAGCGCTTGCGCGCCGCGCGGGCTGGAGCCGTAACGCACATATTTTTTCACCATGTCGTGGCCCAGCGCGTTTTCCGGATGCGTAGCGAGCGTCAGACGAATGGCGTAATCCTGCACTGGCTTGGCGATGGGAATCGCGCGGGCAATCGCGCGCATTTCCAAAATCTCGCCTTGCCCCAACACGCGTTCGACGCTCGGCTCGCGCTGCTGGGTGGTGCGATCGAGAATGTCGTGCAGTGCCGCTTGGCTTGGAAATCCCATCTTCAGTTTGTAGAAGAAGCGGTCGAGTTGCGCTTCCGGCAGCGGATAGGTTCCCTCAAGCTCGATTGGATTCTGCGTGGCCAGCACGCACACCGGCTGATCTAGCGCATGGGTGGTCTTACCGACGGTCACGCTGTTTTCCTGCATTGCTTCGAGCAATGCCGATTGAGTCTTCGGCGTGGCACGGTTGATCTCGTCGGCCAAAATTAAATTCGCAAACACCGGCCCCGGCTGAAACTGTAACATCTTCTCGCCGCGCTCACCCTCGCGCAACATATTGCCGCCGACGATGTCGCCCGGCATCAGATCTGGCGTGAATTGAATGCGTGAAAATTTGAGATGCAACACGTCTGCGAGGGTTTGAATCAGCTTGGTCTTGCCGGTGCCCGGAATACCTTCGATCAGTCCGTGGCCGCGCGCCAACAGGCAAGTTATAACGCCTTCGATTACATCTTCATTGCCTACGATCACGCGCGCGATTTCTTCGCGTACGCGGCGGAATTGTTTCTGAAAGTCGTCGATCTGTGCTTCGGCTGTAGCGTTGTTCATTGTTCGTTTTGATTGAGTTTTAAAAAGTAATCTTTGACCGCGCTGCGATACGCCAGCGGGACGCGCTCTCCGCTCATGGCGTTTTCGCTTACGTAACGGGAGCGCGGCGGCGTGTTTTGGTAGTCGAGTTGAGAATGTTGTGCGCGTGTCGCGGCGTAAACCCCCTCGGCAACGCCTTGCGCATCTTCACCCTTGGATTGATTACTCTCGATTTTCAGTTTTTCGAGTTGCGCCGCAAGCCGCATGGTGCGTTTGCCCAACACTGGATCGGCCTCCAATTTGTTGCTGTGGCTGGTTTCATTGTCACTGGGTTTTCCACCGGCGCCGATATTGGATTGCGTCACACGCCGGCCCATAGCGCCGCCTTCGACATCGGTCGTGCCCTCGAACTCGCCACCTTGACCTTCACTTCTTCGCGCTTCGCGCGGGCCATAACGTTCCAGCGGGATGGCGGCTTGCAGCGGATTATTGCCTTCGTTGATTTCGTGCTTGGCCGGATCGTTCGCGCCGGATGCGCGCATTTTATCGTCCAATTTCTGCGCTAAGCTAAGCGCTTTTTCCAACTCGTCGGCGTTGTCGCCGCTAAGCGCCGATTCCGCCACGTTGCCGCCGGGGCTGAATAACTCTTGTAGCCGTGCAAGCAGATCAGGACTTGCTCGCGACGAATTAGCGGCGCTGCGATCGCCGGATTGCGCGCGCGCGAATTCATGCTTGCGCGCCAATTCCTCGAGCAATTGTGCGGCGCGCACCGCATCACGGGATTTAATGGCTACGGCCATATCCTTAAGCGCAGCGTCCGACGCCAAGCCATGAACCGTGGCTTCAAGTTTGGCCCAAGATACGTCCGCTGCGCGTGCACTTTGTTTTTGCGACGCATCCAAAGCGTCCAATTTTTCCCGGGTCACCGGCGTTAGCAGATTTACTTTTGACTGGGGCTTGCGCGCTTCATTAGAGGCTATGGTGGCTGCTGCGGCGATCGACTCAATCCGCGGCGTTGGCGCCCGAGCAAAGCCCGGCTCGAACCATGCCAGCAAACCGGCTACCAGCGTCAGTCCAATGGCCGCGAACGCGCCGCGAGGGAAAGTGATGGCAAGCAGCTCACTTGGGTTTAAGCGCTGCACGGTCGATACCGCACGGTGAATTTGCAGATCAATCAGCGACGCTGCGTCCCCTCGGGGGGCGGCGTCTCCTTGGGGGACCACGTCCCCTTGGGGGAAAGCTTCCCGTTGTAATGCGAACCAGTAGGCCGACTTAAGTTCGTCTTTGAGATCGGCGTCATCGTCGGCTGTCGCCGCGGCTTGTTCGAGCGTGGTCGGGCGGGCAGCGCGGAAGGTAAAGAATCCAACTATGCCGATCAGCAGCAAGATCAGCAGCCCTTTGAGGGCGCTCATCGCCGCGGGCGCAGCGATCGCGGCAGCGAGTATCTGATAGACTAACAACGCGCCCGAGATTACGCCGACTGCCCACGCAATCTGACGCAGCACGGCATTCAAACGCCGCCGACGCGCAATCGTGGCGAGCGAGGAGATAAGGGCGTCGCGGTCTTTCATCGCGCTCCAATCGTATCATAGCAACGACTTAAAAAAAGCGCGGTCCGTGCGGAGGAGATTGAACCTAGAAACGGCAGTTGACCGCTGCGTCGGGGATGGAACATCATGATTTTAGTTAAATGCTTCTTAAATTTTACGCTCACCTATTTGGTGAGAGGTCGCTACGGGGCGGATTGCACGGTTCTGCGGGCGCAAGGCGGCGTTGCAACTCGTTGGAATGGAACAACCATTCTGCCTCGCCGCGCCTTGCCCTGCACCCCCATAACCGCACACTCCACCCCGTCCAATTGCCGTTCCTAGGTTGAAATGAATATGTCAACACAAAAACGTAGCCTATTTGCAATTCTTGGGCTGACGCTGGTCATTGCGCTGCCCGCCCATGCCGCCGACAAACCGCATATCGTTTACCTGCTCGCCGATGATCTCGGCCATAAAGACCTCGGCTTTCAGGGCGGAAAAATCGCAACGCCCAACCTCGACAAACTCGCTGCAAGTGGTGTCACCCTGAACAGCTTTTACGTGCAGCCGTTTTCCTCGCAAACGCGCGCGGCGCTGATGACCGGGCGCTACCCGATGCGTTACGGCTTGCAGACAATGTCTATCGTTCCGGCGAGCCAATTTGGCTTGCCGACGGAAGAACGCACCCTGGCGCAAGGGTTGAAAGATGCCGGATATAAGACCGCGTTCATCGGCAAGTGGCAACTCGGGCATGCTAAACCGGAATTCCGGCCGAACCAGCGCGGCTTTGATTATTTTTATGGCACGCTGTCGGGCGAAGTGCACGATCATATTAAGAAAACCACCAAGAGCGACTGGCGTCGTAACGATCAATCGGTGAAGGAGGACGGCGTCGTCACGCAGTTGCTTGCCAAGGACGCGGTAAATCTAATCAGTAAGCAAAATGCCGAGACGCCGCTGTTTCTGATCGTGGCGTTCAACGCACCGGGCGCTGACGCCAGCGCCGAAATAGGAGGCAGCTACGCCGCCGGCGTCAGTACGCTGGACGAAGCCATCGGACAAGTGATCGGCGCGCTGGAAAAAAAGAAGATGCTGAACAACACGCTCATCGTATTCCACAGCGATAACGGCGGCGCGGTTCCGACCAAATTCGCGACCGGCGATAACGACGTCAAAAAAATCGGCGCCGACAACGGCATCTACCGCGAAGGCAAAGGCAGTCTGTATGAAGGCGGCGTGCACGTCACCGCACTCGTCGCATGGCTGGGAAAAATCAAAGAAAAGTCCACCGTATCGCGCCTACTGCACGTCACTGACATGTACCCAACGCTGTTGCACATCGCCGGCGTGAAAGTCGACCAACCAAAAAAGCTCGATGGCTTTAATGCATGGGCAACGTTGGCGGAAGAACAGTTGAGCCCACGTCAAGATATCCTGCTCAACGTCGAGGATTTTCGCGGCGCCATCCGTGCGGGCGAATGGAAGTTGATCGTACGCGCGGCGTTGCCGAGCAAGTATGAACTGTTCGACATCGCCAATGATCCGGAAGAATCGCAAAACCAAGCAGACACTTACCCGGATCGCGTTAAAAGCTTACTCAAGCAACTCAATGAATTCGCCTACGAAATGGCGACGCCTAAATATCTGGAGGAAA
Source organism: Pseudomonadota bacterium (assembly GCA_031380185.1). Taxonomy (GTDB): domain Bacteria; phylum Pseudomonadota; class Gammaproteobacteria; order Burkholderiales; family JALYOK01; genus JALYOK01. The sequence goes on along the minus strand of JANNFT010000190.1, from coordinate 176 downwards.
TCAGCCAGGCGCGCGGCGCGCCGCCATTTTTTTGGACTGACAATCCGGTTCGAAGGTAAGTCGAAACCTGGCAATGCACCTTAATGATTAAATTCGCGCAATAACTTTCCAGGTCGTCCGGCTTCTTTTCTTAGCCCGCTGCCATCGGCGATCTTCGTTCCATTTACCCAAACACC
>JANNFT010000185.1:0-2049 GCA_031380185.1 Pseudomonadota bacterium | reverse complement strand
AAACCCGCAAGTGTGCCGCGGCGATGGGTGAGATTAATGCTGTCGAGAATTTCTTCCGAGCGTATTTGAACTTGCTTGAGTTTGGAAACCCGATGCCAAAAGGAATACTTGTAACCTTGTGACCACAACACCGAACAGCGAACGTTTTCGTAAACCGACATCTTGGCGAAAATATTCGTCACTTGAAAGCTGCGGCTCAAGCCGCGGCGATTAATATTGTAGGTCGGCAGTAGGGTGATTTCCTCGCCGTTCAATTTAATGCTGCCGCTGGAAACCGGGAAGCGTCCGCTAATGAGATTGAAAAGCGTCGATTTTCCCGCGCCGTTAGGGCCGATGACCGCGTGGCGCTCGCCTTTGCGAATATCCAAATTCACACCGTTAATAATTGCTGTTTGGCCGAATTTTTTGCGGACGTCGTTGAGTGACAGGGCAACATCAGCGTTCATGTCGCCTCCTTCGTACGCAAGGCCAGCGTGATGCCATCCCAACTTGCTCGAACCCGTGGCGCCACGGCACGAAGCAGCAGCAAACCGCCGATCAGTAAAGCCGCGCCAACTAGCCAAGGCCCGATGTTGGACGCGTCGAATTTGATGCCAAGCAGTGACATTTCCGTGCCGGCGCCCGCTGCCGCCTTGATGTTGTAAATAATTTCGACCAGACCGATTAGACCGGCGAGGGCGATCAATCCGGCAACGGCGGCGAGCGCATAGCTCGGCGCCAGTTTATGGGTCAGCGATGCCTTCCAACTCGCCCGGTGTAATTCGATCAAGCTGGCGATGCCCCCCGGTGCGTACATCACCATGATCAAGAAAAACAATCCAAAATACAGCAACCACGCCTTGGTGTAACCGGACAGCGCGACTTGCAAGAACGTCACCAGAATCGCGCCGATGATCGGGCCGTAGAACGAGCCGACGCCGCCGATGAAAGTCATCAGCAACACCGAGCCCGACGTCGTCGTGTTGACGTTTTCCACCGTGACGATCTCGTAGTTGATCGCGGAAAGCCCGCCGGCGATGCCGGCGAATCCGCTGGCCAGAATCAAAATAAAGTAGCGCACAAACTGTGGGTTGTAGCCGACGAATTGCGCCCGTTCGGCGTTGTCGCGCACGGCGTTCGCCATGCGGCCGAGCGGCGTTTTGGTGAGCGCGTACATCAGCGTGGCGCAGAAGATCGCCCAGATTGCGATCAAGTAGTAAACCTCGATCTGGGGACCAAAGCTGATGCCGAGCGTCTTCGCGCCCGCGACGCGATTGCCCGAGATGCCTTGCTCGCCGCCGAAGAATGCAGTGAACATCAGCGAGCACGCGGCAACTAACTCGCCGATGCCGAGCGAAATCATCGAGAAGGGCGTGCCGGAGCGCTTGGTCGAAACGTAGCCGAACAACACGCCGAATGCCAATCCGGTTAAGCCGCCGATAACCGGCAACAGCGAAACCGGCAAGCCCAGCGTTCCGGCGCTGATCATGTTTAATGCGTGAATGCTGAAGAACGCTCCGAGGCCGAAATACACCGCATGGCCGAATGATAGCAAACCGGTTTGTCCGAGCAGCATGTTGTAGGAGAGCGCGAATATGATGTTAATACCCATTTGGCAGAACAACGAAATTGCGAAGCTCTGCTTAAACACCAACGGCAAAATTACCGCGACGATTATCGCGACGAGCCCAGCGAGCCAGTGCTTATTCACAATCCTGTCATTCCCGCGGAGGCGGGAATCCATGTTGATCCTGTTCCGGGCACAGGATATTTCCTTGCGTCGAGGTAACACAGCAAAGCGATCATGTTTCCCGCGTTCCCATCAGGCCTTTTGGCCGCACGATCAGCATCAATACCATCAACAAATACGGCAACACCGGCGCGGTCTGCGCGATGGTTAAGGATGCAAAGGCTGAATCCGATGCGAGCTTGACGCCCAACGGCGCGAGGATGCTGGCGAATGAATGATCCAACGCCACCGAAAAAGTTTGCACCATGCCGATGATCAGCGAGGCGATGAATGCGCCCATCAGCGAGCCCATGCCGCCGAACACGACGACGACAAACACG
>JANNFT010000116.1:0-2723 GCA_031380185.1 Pseudomonadota bacterium | reverse complement strand
GTATGTTTCGCCCACGCTGTCATTCCCGCGAAAGCGGGAATCCATTTGGCGCCTAGAAATTGGATCCCCGCCTTCGCGGGGATGACATGTCAATAAATGACACGCCGGTGGTTGTATATTCCGAAAGCGATCGCATCGCTGAGCCACGACCCTTACGCGGCTTGCCCGTCAGCCACATATACCTGGAAAGCAGCGCCCCGCTTTCTTCTCCAGGCACCCTACTAAAACACTACAACACCTTCTGTTCGCTGACGCGCTGCTCAAATTGTATGCCGCCGAATTGGCCGTTTTCGATGTTGACGTAGTCGATTCCCGCCACGACCCAGGCCGAGCGCCGCGCAATTAGCGCCAAGCTCATCGGCGCCTTCGCGCCGGCCAGCATCGCACCGAGCGCGCCCTCTTGCGCTGTGCCCTCGGCAAACGGCACCGAGTCGACTTTACCATCGAAAACCAACCGGTTAACAATAATATTTTCGCTTCGGCGGTGGCAATAACCGCGATAATCTGGTTTTTGTTGGGCACCTCGGGCGGTGCATCCAGGCGCTCGATCAGCCAATCGCGAACTTTCATCGCCAGGCCGGGTTCGGCCAAAAAGGCGATCCAGGCGTTGACGTTCGTGCCCATACTCAATCGTTGTTTACCCGCCGGCTGCAGCTCGAGCAACTTGCTCGTAGAATTCCAACTCGCCGCACTGGCTGACCAATAGGCTTTATCGACCGCGAGTAGCGTGCCATCGAACGCAACGGTAGTTTTCCCAACGCCGTGATTGTTGTCTTGCATTACATAACTCCATTGAAGTTTTTTTCTGTCGCAGTATGTTACACCGCGTTTGTCATGTAAAGTGTAATCATTTGGCTAACGCAAAATCGAATCGGATTAGCGCACACATAGTTTGTTAGAATGAACTCATGCTCAACGAACGCGCGCAAATTCTGTTGAAATTTCTGGTCGAACGCTACATCAGCGAAGGCCAGCCGGTCGGCTCGCGCGCGCTGGCGAAATTTTCCGGATTGGAACTTTCGCCGGCCTCAATTCGCAACATCATGGCCGATTTGGAGGAACTGGGTTTTATCGCCAGCCCGCACACCTCTGCGGGCCGAATCCCGACGCCGCGCGGCTATCGTTTCTTCGTCGACACTTTATTGACTATTAGGCCGCTAGAGGTAGGCCAAATGCACCAGCTCGAAGGTCAACTCAATCCGGCCGATCCGCAGCGATTGGTCGCCTCGGCATCGCAATTGTTGTCGGATCTCACTCGTTTCGCCGGTGTGGTGATGACGCCGAAACGGCGTAGCCAATCGCTCAAGCATCTGGAATTTTTGAGCCTGTCCGACAAACGCGTGTTGTTGATCATGGTGACCAGCGATGGCGACGTGCAAAACCGCATCATCCGCACCGACCACAATTATTCGCCGAGCGAGTTGACCCAGGCGGCAAATTATTTGAATCAGCATTATGTCGGCTCTACCTTCGAAGAAATGCGCACGAAGATTCAACGGGAACTGGAAAAATTGCACCAGGATATGTCCAAACTCATGCAAGCCATGCTCGCTGCCGGCGGCGACGGCATGGCGGAGCAGCGCGACGCCTACGTGCTATCCGGTGAAAGCAATTTGCTGCGGGTCGACGACTTGTCGTCGAACGTATCTAACCTGCGAAAATTGTTTGAGGTGTTCGAACAGAAAACTCAACTCATGCAAATACTCAAGGACAGTTCCCACGCGCCGGGCGTTAAAATTTTCATCGGCGGCGAATCCGGAGTGGTGCCGTTGGACGAATGCAGCGTCGTTACCGCGCCCTATGAAATTGACGGTCAAGTGGTTGGCACGGTCGGCGTCATCGGCCCGACACGCATGGCCTATGAAAGAGTTATTCCGATTGTCGATGTTACGGCGAAGTTGCTGTCTAGTGCGCTGTCACAACAGTAACTGGTAGCGACCCCGATCCTTCCACCGCGCTTGCGCTTTTCACCTTTCACTCTTCACCCGTCGCCTTTCACGCTTTATCTCATGTCGCCTGAACCCACCTACCAACACGGCACCATCAACAAAATCGGTGTTCTGCTGATCAACCTCGGTACGCCGGACGAACCCACACCCGCGGCTGTGCGACGCTATCTGCGCGAATTTTTGAGCGATCCGCGGGTAGTGGAAATTCCGCGTATCGCTTGGTGGCCGATTTTGCACGGCATTATTCTGCGCACCCGGCCGGCGAAATCCGCAGCGAAGTATGCGCAGATTTGGACCAAGGATGGCTCGCCGTTACGCGTCATCACCCAGCGTCAAGCGCAAATGTTGCAAGGCTTTCTTGGCGAGCGGACGAATTCCGCACCCATCGTCGTTGAAGCCGCCATGCGCTACGGCAATCCATCGATCGCCGCAGGGCTGACGAAGCTGCGCGCGCAGTTCTGCGATCGAATCCTGTTGTTGCCGCTCTATCCGCAATACGCGGCGAGCACCACGGCGAGCAGTTTTGACCGCGTGTTCGACGAGTTGAAAACCTGGCGCAATCAACCGGCCATTCGCACCGTGCGCCACTATCACGATCACGCCGGCTACATCGCGGCGCTGGCGCAAAATATTCGCGACTACTGGACCAAAAACGGCCGCGGCGAGAAACTCGTCATGAGCTTTCATGGCCTGCCCAAATTCTGCCTCGACAAGGGCGATCCCTATCACTGCGAATGCCACAAAACCGGACGCTTGCTCGCCGAGGCATTGCAA
>JANNFT010000085.1:0-4713 GCA_031380185.1 Pseudomonadota bacterium | reverse complement strand
CGCTGCAAGTCAATACCAGCGCGGCGCCTGGCATTGCATGCGATGGGGCTCAATATTGACGCGGCTTTCCGGCGTGCCGGTAAAATAATTCAGGGAACGCTGGATGATTAGATGCGGTGATTTTCGAACCAACTACGCGAGCGACATGGCGGTGTTCAACACCCGTTTCGCGCGCGCGTGCTTGATTATTTTTTTGCTGCTGCTGATGTTGTTTCCGGTGCTATCGACGAATTATTGGTTGGACGTGGTCAACCGCATCGGTATCGCTATTATCGGCGCCATCGGCTTGAATATTCTCACCGGCTATACCGGCCAGATTTCCATGGGCAATGCGGCCTTCCTGGCGGTGGGCGCATACAGCACGGGATGGCTGGCGAACCACGCCGGTCTGCCGCTGTTCATAACCATTCCGCTGTCGGGCTTGATCACCGCCGCGATCGGCATGATTTTCGGCATTCCGTCATTGCGCCTCAGAGGGCTTTATCTTGCGATGGCCACTCTGGCGGCGCATTTCATTATCGAATTTGCCATTGTTCACTGGGAGTCAGTCACCGCCGGCGTCAATGGCTTGAGCATTCCTTCTGCGTCGTTATTTGGATTTGAATTCGGCAACGATCGCTCGCTGTTTTATTTGATTTACCTATTGGTGATCGCGTTCGCTTTGTTTGCCACCAATTTATTTCGCACTAAAGTCGGGAAAGCATTTATTGCTATTCGCGATCAGGATATTTCTGCCGAAGTCATGGGCGTGAACATTTTTAAGTACAAGCTCGTCGCGTTCGGCGTCAGCTCGTTTTATGTCGGCGTCGCCGGCTCTCTGATGGCCTATCAGGCGCGCATCATCAGCCCGGAGAATTTTCCGATCAGCGTCGCCATCGATTATCTGGCCATGATTATCATCGGCGGTTTAGGAAGCATTTTAGGATCGATACTCGGCGCGATTTTCATCACCGGCCTGCCCGAGGTGCTGCGGCTGACGACCACGGCGTTAAGCGGTTACTACCCCGACTTGGTCGGGCTGTTTGCCTCGATCAAGATGGGCGTCTTCGGTCTGATCATCGTGCTGTTTTTGGTGTTTGAGCCAGACGGCATGGCTGCGCGCTGGCGTAAAATTAAAACCTACTGGCGTCTATATCCGTTCTCGTATTGAGTTGGTGTTTGCTAGGGCTTGCGGTGCGCCACGCCGTATTTGGCGTAAATGCGCGTGAGGGCGCCGTCCGCGATTAATTTTTCCAATATTTCATTGACGGCGCTGACCAGCGCGGTGTCGGATTTACGCAGTCCAACCGCCACTTCCCAGGTAAGCTGCGGCTCGCTGTCGAATGCATTGACCAAGCGCAGGCCCGAATCCGGGTGCTGGAGAATGTAGTAGCTCATCGACGCTGACGATACCGCGGCGCCGTACAGATTGCCGTTTTGCAAATCATCCACCAGGTCCGTTTGAAACGCATACGGCGAAGTAGTCTTGCCTGCCTTACCGAGCACCATGCTGGCGACCGAGCTGATCATGACGCCGATTTTTTGCCCCTGCTTTAAGTCTTTGAAGTCAGCGATATTTTCAGCGTCGCCGCGTAAGCCCAGCGCCAGGCCCGATTTTTGGTAAGGCCGCGACAGCAGCAGCTTGCCTTCGTGAACTTCCGGATCGTTGATACTATCGAGCAGCATGTCGCAATTGACGACGTTGGCGCGCCGTCGCGGTAATATCCATTCGATGTTCAGTGGGACGCCCAAACCCGCTGCGATAGCGCGGCCGATCTCGATCTGGAATCCGGGCGTATCGGGCTTATTGCTGGCATAGGGGAGCGCGTCCGGATTTGCGCACATGGAAATGGCGCCAAGAGATTTTACGTCGGCAAGCGTACGGGCGCCGGCGTTTTCGGCGATTGCCGAAAACATTAAAACGGCTAGACTTGCCAATCCAAACGCAGCACGCGCTGGAGACTTGCAGATTGATTGTTTCATGGATTTTTCGGCTCTTCGTTGGGTTTTAAATTGCGGATATATTTTACGAACCGGCCAATATCCTCATCGTTGAAAACGCTGCCAAAAGCGGCCATACGGCCCGGCATGCCTTTTTTGATGCGGTTGAATAGGAACTCGTCGGTGCGTTCGGAATCCATCAATTGCGGACCCTTGCCGGCATGGCGACCGGAATCCTCATGGCAGAATCCGCAAACGCTACTAAACATTGCCTTGACGTCAACTGGTTTTTTCGGCGCTTCGTCGGCAAATGTCGGTGCGGCAACGCTGCTCGCCAAGACCAACCCTGTCAGTAAGCTTCGAATTTTCAAACGGTTAAACTTTTTCAATTCCTGGTTTCCTTTGCGTAATTTTATTTCACTTTCGTTCGCTGCATTATATCGGCTTGCACGATCAACAAATTAACGAGACTGTCGGTAATTCGCTGACAAGAAAAAGGGCGAGGACGAATCCCCACCCTCTTATTTGCTTACCGGTGGCTGGTAAAGCGACCCAGCCTCGGCTTATTGCACCGAAAACACCTTCAACACGCCAGAATCCTTCGGCATGCTCTTCCATGGCTCGCCCCACAGGTCGCCGTAGCCGTCGCCAACTAAGCTTCCCCAGCCGGTCATCACGGCAATATATTGCTTGCCTTTGGCCATGTAGGTAATCGTGCCGCCGTTGCTGCCTTGGCCATTGTTATGGGACCACAACTGTGTGCCGGTCGCCGCATCATAGGCGGTGAACATGCCGTCAGCTTCAGGGACAAATAGCAGGTTACCCGCAGTCGTCAGCAGACCACCGTGCGGCACGGCGCCATCGTAGCGGATTTGAAATTTCACCTTGCCGGTGATCGGATCACGTGCGCGGATATGTCCCCAAGCCTTGTCTTTGCCCGGTCCATGCATGGTAAAGTCGGCGCCAATGTTGAGCTGTACTACAGGCTCAGTGATCGGGTCAGTCTTCTTGATGTCAAGATCCATACACCACTCAAAGCCCACCTTGTACAGCAAACCGGTTTTCGGGCTGTAGCTACCGGCATTCCAACTATACCCACCGGCGATAGCCGGGCAGAGGTTTTCATGTTTACCGCCGGGTGGATCCCAGCGACCTACGAGTTCTCCTGTAGGGGTGATGTCCTTAACGAAGTTGATCGCGTCGACGCCTTTGTAGACGTTGACCGGTTTGCCGGTGCTGCGATCGAACACAAACACGAAGCCACTCTTGCTCGGATGCACGACGTATTTCTTGCCGCCGCGCTCGATCATCATTAACTCACCTTGCGCCGGATCAAAATCCCAAGCGTCATGGGGCAGGACTTGGTGATAGCTCTTGAGCTTGCCGGTGTCGGGGTCAAGTTGCAGAACCGCAGACGTGTATAGGTTGGTTCCCGGACGCGGACCTTCGGTCATCCACTTGTCGCCGGCCCAGTCATACAGGGGCGCCGGATTGGCGGTGCCCCACCAAACGGTGTTGCTTTCCGCGTCGTAGCTGCCGGCCATCCAGCCGCCACCACCACCAACTTTGTAGGAATCGCCGCCCCACGTCTTGCGGGCATCGGATTCAGTGTCTTCATTGCCGCCGGCCGTAAAGAATCGCCATACTTTCTCACCCGTCTTGGCATTAACGCCGAAAATCGGACCGCGATCCGGCCACTCGCCGCCCTGAGCGCCAATGATGATCTTATCCTTCACCATGAGCGGAGCGCCGGTGAAGCCGACGGTCAGTTTTTCGGAATCGACCAGTTTGGTTTCCCAGTTCAGCTTGCCGGTCTTCATGTCGATCGCAGCGAGTTTGCCGTCGAGCGTGCCCATGTATAGATTGCCATAGCCGGCTGCCAGTCCGCGATTGTACGGCGAGTGCGTTTGCCGTGCGACCAAATCTTCGTTTAGCTTGTGCTTGTACGTCCAAATCATTTGGCCGGTGGCGCCGTCCAATGCATAGATTTGATTGTACGGGCTGGTGTAATACACGATGCCGTCAATGGCCAACGGATGGCCTTGCAGGCCGCGATTGGCGCGTGAGGCGACATGGGACCATGCCTCCTTCAGCTCGCTGACATTTCCGGTATTGATTTGGGTGAGTGTACTGTAATGCCAGGACTTGTAAGAGCCGTGATAGCTCATCCAGTTGCCCGGCTCTTGGTCTGCGTTAATCAGGCGCGCGCCGTCGATTTCCGCGGCGCAGGCGCCTCCCGCGAAGGCCGCGGATAATGCCGCTGCCAGCGCAACTCTCAGGTAACGTTTTTTGCTAGTCATAAATCGAATTCCTCTCCGAATCATTACCCACATTTTTGCCATGTCGCCGTGGGATCGTTTTTCGACAAGAAACAGCAACCAGACGACGCGACTACCGTTTCCCTTTCCCGTATACGGAAATCATGCGTTCGGACGGCTTTTAATTGCGTCCAGGCTAGCGTGCATCCGCAGTTTTCAGTATTATAAGTATTGTCAAGTTGTTTTTGCGTCGAGTCAAGAACAAACCGTCAACACAAATTTGAGATGGCTTTTGTTTCATTTAAAAATTTCCCTCTTGAAACCACCGCGGGGAGAGAATATAGTACGGGTGCAATAAATCAAATCCTATGGCGAGCGTATCGCATTAGTCGTAGTTTTGGTAACGCAGGAACGGCGCAAGCCGGATAAATAAAGTAATGTAATGCCCTACGCAGTTCGCAGTAATTGTTAAAGGTAGTACGTCTATAAACAACTGGAGGCAGATATGATGAAGTTAACTAAACTCGCGCTCGGG
>JANNFT010000262.1:0-2245 GCA_031380185.1 Pseudomonadota bacterium | reverse complement strand
TATTGCGCAGCAACGAACTCACACTCGGCGCCTGGGAGATCAAGAGCCGCGGCGAATCAGCGCACATACTGGCCTGCGATCAAGTACTGGAGCGCCTCTCCGAGCATTGGTTGGTGCGAGAAACCATCGGTATGCTGCGTCGCACGTTTGCCCGATTGGAAGTGTCATCGCGCTCGTTGTTCGCCATCGTCGATCAAGACTCTTGCTTCGCCGGAACGCTGCTGGAGCTAGTTCTAGCCGCTGATCGCAGCTACATGTTGCATTTGCCCAACGGCAACGCGCAGGCGCCGCACATCGAATTATCGCCGATGAATTTTGGCCCCTACCCCACCGCGCAAGGCACAACGCGTTTGCATGCGCGCTTCTACGGCGAGGTCGAGCGCCTCGCGGCTGTGCAATCCGCGCTGGGAAAACCAATCGACGCAGAACAAGCCTTCGCCCTCGGACTTGTCACACTCACACCCGACGATCTCGATTGGCGCGACGAAATTCGCCTCGCCTTCGAAGAGCGCGCCAGCCTCTCTCCCGACGCCCTGACCGGTATGGAAGCGAACCTGCGTTTCAATGGCGAAAACATGGCGACGCGTATTTTTGGCCGTCTCTCTGCATGGCAAAACTGGATCTTCATTCGGCCCAATGCCGTTGGCGAGCACGGAGCGTTGAAGATTTTTGGCACCGGCAAAAAAGCGCAATTTAATCGCGATCGAATTTAACCTCGGAACCACGCTTACAGAGCCTAAATATCCGAAGTGTCGTCCTCGCGAAGGCGGGGACCCATTTGGCCTCGGCGACGCCGCATGGATTCCCGCCGTAGCCTGCCCTCGAATGCTTTAGTCGGGGGCGGGAATGACGGTTTAACCGCGGCGGAAATTAAATTCATTTAGGAGCAAAAATGTCCATTAACTACAGCGAAATCATTCCCAATAACGTCGATCTCGCCGACAATAAAACCCTGCAACGCGCCCTGGAGCATTGGCAGCCGCGCTTTCTTGATTGGTGGAAAGACATGGGCCCGGTGGATTCCCGCGCCGCCGATGTCTATTTACGCACTGCGGTAAGTGTCGAGCCGAACGGCTGGGCGCAATTCGGCTACGTGCGCATGCCGGAATATCGTTGGGGAATTTTCTTAAACCCGCGGCAAGAAGATCGGAAAATTTTGTTTGGCGAACACAAAGGCCAAGATGCTTGGCAAGAAGTGCCCGGCGAATATCGCAGCAACTTGCGCCGCATCATCGTCACCCAAGGCGACACGGAACCCGCGTCCGTGGAACAGCAACGCCGCCTCGGCATGACCTGCCCATCACTGTACGACTTGCGCAATTTATTTCAGATCAATTGTGAGGAAGGCCGCCACCTATGGGCCATGGTGTATTTGCTGCACGCTTACTTCGGCCGCGATGGCCGCGAAGAAGCGGAGGGACTACTTGAGCGCCGTTCCGGCGATCAAGATCATCCGCGCATCTTGGGTGCGTTCAACGAACAAACACCGGACTGGCTATCGTTTTTCATGTTTACGTTTTTCACCGACCGCGATGGAAAATTTCAGTTGTCGGCGCTCACGGAATCTGCCTTCGATCCCCTTGCGCGCACGACGAAATTTATGCTGAAAGAAGAAGCTCACCACATGTATGTTGGCATTACCGGCATCACGCGTATTCTTGAGCGTACTTGCGAGATTATGAAACAGCACCGGGTCAGTGATCCAGCGGCGGTTCGTCAGCACGGCGTGATCGATCTACCGACCATGCAGCGCTATTTGAATTTTCACTTTAGCGTCACGGTGGATCTGTTCGGCGCCGATGTGTCGTCCAACGCGGCGACGTTTTACACGACCGGCTTGAAAGGCCGCTTTGATGAGCAACTCATCAACGACGATCATCAACTCAGTGCTGCGACCTACGACATACTCGATGTCAATAACGGCCAAATCGGCAAGCGCGCTGTCGCCGCCGTAACCTCGCTGAACGAGCGCCTGCGTGACGACTACATCGCCGACACCGTGGTCGGCGTTTCTCGCTGGAACCGCGTAATGCAAAAACACGGTATCGAATTTGAACTCACCGTGCCGCACAAAGCGTTTAATCGCCAGATCGGTACCTTAGCTGCTATTCGCGTCTCGCCGACGGCACAAATCATCGACCAGAGCGCATGGCAAGCGAATGTCGCGAACTGGCTGCCGACAGAAACGGACCGCGCCTATATCCAGTCGTTGATGGGACGCGTCGTCGATCCCGGCAAATACGCC
>JANNFT010000017.1:0-1658 GCA_031380185.1 Pseudomonadota bacterium | reverse complement strand
GCACGCAGGAATGCCAAGACTTATATCCCGGTGGGAAAATTGCGACAGTGCCGTAGGACGCATCGCAATGCGCCGGATGCCAGCCACGAGAAAATCACGGACCATGAATCACGACGAAATCTGGTTTGTATTAACGCTGTTGGTGAACGTAGCGCCTAATACGCGGCGCGTTTCGATGCGCCCTATTCGAGCTAACTATCCGGAGAACGCAGCCCAAGCTTCGACACCATTCTCAAAGTCATCGGAGCGCTTGGGCTGAAGTTGCATGCAGAAGCCAGCCAAACCGCCAACCCATCCATCAACACGGACGTTGCGCGATGAAGCCGCGAAGCGCCAGTTATGCCAGACGTGAGGCCTCGAAAACTCACTACTCGGGTCCGCCATGCCGATTGATCGTAGCCCATTCACCCTTCCACTGCCTCAGGGCGAACGAATTTAACCGAACAGTATTGAGACCTGACCCTTGACCCTCGTTTGATTTAACGGCATCCCCCGAAGCCTTGCGAGAAAGCGCATGGACATTGCTTCTCCAGACAGACATCGCCACAACGCAAGCGGGGCGCGGCTTCTGGCAATGTCATTGGTTCGCGATAGTGATTGTCCTGGAATGTTATTATCTTCCGACGCAATTAATTTGATACGCCATGACAGTGACTCAGCAACACGACATCGTTATTCTCGGCGGCGGCCTCGCGGGACTGAAGCTTTCGCTGCAACTAAAGCAACGCTTTCCTGACCTCGACATCTTGGTGCTGGAACGACGTCGCCATCCGGTGCCGGCAGCGGCGCACAAGGTGGGCGAGTCGTCGGTGGAAATCGGCGCGCATTATTTCGCGAATGTGCTGGGACTGAAAGATTATTTACAGCGGCATCAGTTGAAGAAATTCGGTTTCCGATTTTTCTTTTCCGACGGCGAACGCGACATTGCGCGCGTCACAGAATTGGGCGCGAGTACGTTTTTGTCGACGCCCGCCTATCAGATCGATCGTGGCTTGTTTGAAAACGCGCTCGCTGGTTTTGCGCTAGAACGCGGTATCCGATTCATTGATGGCGCGATGGTGCGCAAGTTCGCTTTGAGTGACGGCGACACCGCGCATACGCTGAGCTATGAGAAGGACGGTGAGACGTGCGAGGTTCAGGCGCGTTGGCTGTTGGACGCATCAGGGCGCGCGGGCATGATTAAGCGCCATCTCGATCTCGCTGAACGTAACGATCACGATGCCAATGCAATTTGGTTTCGTATTGCCGAGCGCATCGATATCAACGATTGGTCCGCTGATCGCGCTTGGCTAGATCGCTGCAATCCGCCGAACCGTTGGCTTTCAACCAATCATTTGATGGGCGAAGGGTACTGGGCGTGGCTAATTCCGCTGGCCTCGGGTTCGCACTCCGTGGGCATTGTAGCGGATGCCAAGTTGCATCCGATCGATACAATGAATACCTTCGACAAGGCGATGAACTGGTTTGAAAAACATCAGCCGCGCTTGTTCGAGGCGCTCGATTCGAAACGTGATAAGTTGCAAGACTTCGCTTTCTTCAAGCGATTCTCTTACGGCTGTAAGCAAGTTTTTTCCGGCACGCAGCGTTGGGCGCTGACTGGCGAAGCGGGCGTGTTCCTCGATCCGTTTTATTAGCCGGGCAGCGATTTTATCGCCATC
>JANNFT010000010.1:0-3251 GCA_031380185.1 Pseudomonadota bacterium | reverse complement strand
AAGTTGATAAAGTAACATCAACTTGCCCGTCCTGAAAATCGGGCCTCGCTCATTGAGTTACCTCCGTGTTACCTGTTGCGAAGTAATTTACCCACTAATGACGCCGCGTTCATCCCCACGCTTATCTCGTGGAAAATAACCTAAGAGGACCCGCTATGCAAAGCTCAAGGATGATGGCTGCCCTAGTCGCGCCGCTTTTATGTCTCGCATCTTTGGGATCGGCGGTCGCGGAAAATCGCTACGGCCCGGGCGTGACCGACACGGAAATCAAAATAGGCCAGACCATGCCCTACAGCGGGCCGGTATCGGTCTACGGGGCCATCGGCAAGGCTCAGCTCGCATACTTTGCTCGGGTGAATGCCGAGGGCGGAATCAATGGCCGCAAGATTAAGCTCATTAGCCTTGATGACGGCTATAACCCGGCCAAGACAGTGGAGCATGTGCGCAGGCTCATCGAACACGAACAAGTATTGTTGGTTTTCGGCTCGGTCGGAACCGCCCCCAACATGGCCGTGCGCAAATACCTTAACGCGAAAAAAGTCCCTCACTTGTTCGTGGCAGGGGGCGACCGCGCTTGGGGCGACTACCGGCATTACCCCTGGACGATGGGCTGGATGCCCCTCTATCGGCTGGAGGCAAAGATCTATGCACAACATATTCTCAAGACGCGTCCCAGCGCGAAGATCGCAGTCCTTTATCTCAACGACGACTACGGACGCGATTACTTGAAGGGTCTCCAAGACGGCTTAAATGGCAAGGCAGCAAAAATGATCGTCGCCGAAGCTAGCTACGAACTCACCGATCCCACGGTGGATTCTCAAATCGTGACACTCAAGGCTTCCGGTGCGGACACCCTTTTCAGCGCCATGGGCGGAAAGCATGCGTCGCAAGCGATCCGCAAGATATATGACATTGGCTGGCATCCGGTTCATTACACGGGTGTGCCCAGCAGTTCGATCAAAGGCATTCTTGAGCCGGCGGGTCTTGAACGAGCGATCGGCCTTATCAGCGCGTACTACGCCAAGTCGCCCGAAGTTCCACGGTGGAAGAATGATCCCGCCATGCAGGAATACTTCGCCTGGGCGAAGCGATACTACGACGGCGACCCGAACGATGGCATTGCGAACTACGGCTACCAAGTGGCTCAGGCGCTGGAGTATGTGTTGCGCAAGTCCGGCGATGATCTCACCCGCCACAATGTGATGCGCCAAGCGATGAGCATGAAAAACGTCGAATTTCCTATGCTTTGGCCGGGCGTGAGGGTGAACACGAGCCCAACCGATTACCAGCCCATCGAGCAGTTTCAGATGGGCCGCTTCGACGGGAAGGACTGGGTACCCTTTGGCGACCTTATTGGTAACTGAAACGTAGCGGAATTGCAATCTGCACCACACATTGAGCAGAGGGAATATGGTAGTTACCTTCGCGTTACCTCTCCAGACGTAAGGTTCCCGTCAACGGCAGCCGAAGTGCGATCGCCTGTCCGTTTTTCACAATATCGGTTGAATCATTGACAGGAGAAAGCCATGAACACTTTAAAACGATATCAAATAGGACAGTACATCACTTCTCTATTGTTCGCCACGACCATAACATTGCTCTGCTCGCTGGTATTTGCGGCGGCGCCGTTTGAGCGCCGTGAAGTAACGGTCAATAGCCAAGGTCTTAAATGCGCCGCCTTTTACTATGTACCCAAGAATATGAAAACCGAAGAGAAGCGCCCGGCAATCGTGATGGCGCATGGTTGGAGCGGAGTGAAAGAGCATATCGAATCCTTCGCAAGCAAGTTCGCCGAGGCGGGTTTGGTTGTGCTGTTGTTCGACTACCGGTATTTGGGCGGCAGCGAGGGCGAGCCTCGCGGCCAATTGATCTATCACGATCAACACCAAGACTACCGCAATGCCATCACTTGGGTATCGCTGCAGAAAGAGGTCGATCCCGAGCGAATCGGCATTTGGGGAACTTCGTTCGCCGGAGGCCATGTGCTCCACCTTGCGGCGTTTGACAAGCGGGTGAAGGCGGTGGTGTCCCAGATGCCGGTCACCAACATCTGGCAAGCTTATTACGAGCCGGAAAAACCCGAGGCTCTCGCGGCAGGTTTCGCTTTCTACGCCAAGGCGAGGACGGAACGGTACGCAACCGGGAAAACCGCTTATGTCCCGGTCGTCGCTCCAGAGGGCGAATTCGCCTCCATTCCGGGCAAGGAAGCGTACGAATATGTCCAGAAGAATTTGAGTCGCCATCGCACTTGGAGAAACGAAGTCACTGTTGAATCACTCGAAAGCTCCATGGAATACGACCCGACGGCAAACATTCATTTGATTTCGCCCACGCCGTTGTTAATGGTCGTCGCGAGCGATGACACTGTCACCCCGACCGAATTAGAGAAAAAGGCGTTCGAGCGTGCAAAAGAGCCGAAAAAACTGGTCGTGGTAAAAGGGCGTCATTTTGATCTCTACGACGGGTCGGGTTCGGGGCAAGCCGCCACGGCCGCGGCGGAGTGGTTTCAGCAGCATTTGAAACCGTAGGCCCACGGATATCCGCTACCAGGTCAATGCCAATTCAGGTATGAGTCTGCATTAGTATGCGTGTAAAAACCTTAAGCCTGAGTTATGATTTTAAGCCGGCTGGCCTATATACTAGGACTGTTCACATCCTACTTAACCAAGTAGGTATTTTGACGGCGTGTCGAGCGTAATATATCGCGGTGGTTGGCATATTCTGAACCACTGCGATCGGCGCACGATTCTTCGTGGTGCGTGCGGCGCACATCCTAGGCAAACTAATCTAGAGGAGTAGAACCATGACGCGATTCATTGCAATTCTTTTCACTTCCATTGTTACGTTATTTGCCACCCCGGTATGGGCTGGACCCATCGAGGAAGTTGCCCAGATCGCCGCGCCGCGCCAGCAGGCTTTTCAGCAGGGCAATGCCGAAAACTTCGCAGCGGCGTTTGCCGATAACGCCGTACTGCAATCGTCGTTTTCGCCATTTCGCATTGAAGGCAAGGAAGCAATTCGGGCGTACTTCACGCAATTGTTTCAGATGTATCCGAAGCGCAGCTTCGTTGTGCGCCAGCCGGTGGCGCGCGCCTACGGTGACGATCTGGTGGTGCAGAATGCCTATGCGGTGATCAGCACAACTAACGAGAAGGGTGAGCCGAAGACGTACGATACTCGCGGTAACACGGTCTGGAAAAAGATTGATGGACGCTGGCAAATCATCGATCAGCATATATCGCGTTTGCCAG
>JANNFT010000521.1:0-3431 GCA_031380185.1 Pseudomonadota bacterium | reverse complement strand
CGACGACGGCGCAACGGTCTGGAAAATGCAGCGCGATAAGGAAGGCGGTGATTGGCAATTGGCCGATGCGAAAGCAACGGAAAAATTCGATAACGGCCGCGGCGCCAGCGCGGTCAACTCGATCTCGATGATGAGTTTTATCGACGTCGTCGCAAGCACGGCGGCGCTTGACACCGGTATGGCCAAAGCGCGCGCCGTTGTAGCCGAAACGTTCGATGGCTTAACCTACGCGTTCCGAATCGGCAATGCATCCGGTGACGACAATCAATACATCGGCGTGAGCGTCAGCGGTGATGTGGCGAAAGCGCGTAACGCCGCGCCGGACGAAAAGCCGGAAGACAAGCAGCGCTTGGATAAAGAGTTCAAAGAACGTTTGGCGAAACTCGAAACCCGTTTGAAATTTGAGAAGACATTATCGAGTTGGACCTACATCACGCCGAAGTGGCGCCTCGATCCCCTGCTGAAGGACCGCGCAGGATTGATGATGGATAAACAAAACGCCGAAGCGCCGACGCTTACGCCGATTAGTCCGAATGCGAGATAAAGATTCCGCTGCGGCCCTCACACAGGCGCGCCTCATTGATTCGGGATTGCCCTAAGAGGCAGTGTGGGCGCGGCTCCTGGCGCATTTATCGTTACAATGAGGATGCTGCTGCAATAGCGTAGTACTATCTGAAACACTTTCGTCGCATTAAATTAAAGCTCAAATGATCCCAGCACAACAAGCACTTGAACGCCTGCGCATCGGAAACCAACGCTTCGTCGCGGAAGTACGTGGCAGTGACGCACCGACCAGCGAATCGCGCCGTCGCGAGGTCGCGGCTAGTCAGGAGCCGTTTGCGATTATTCTCGGTTGTTCCGATTCGCGCGTGCCGGCGGAGATTGTTTTCGATCAGGGTCTCGGTGATTTGTTTGTTATTCGGGTGGCCGGAAATATCGTTGCGCCGTCACAAGTCGGCAGCGTCGAGTTCGCCGCTGAGCGTTTTCACACGCGCTTGGTCGTCGTCATGGGCCATTCGCAGTGCGGCGCGATCATAGCGACGCTTGAGGAGTTGCGGCGTCCGTCGCGCGACCAGTCGAAAAACCTGCGCTCGATCGTCGATCGTATCCGGCCATCAGTCGAACCTTTGCTGGCAACGGAACTCGCGCATCAGCACGATGAGCTGGTTCCGCTTGCGGTACGCGCCAATATTCGCGCATCGGCAAGTCACTTGCGACACGGATCGGAGGTGTTGGAACAAATGATTCAACGCGACGGACTGGTCATCGTCGGCGCGGAATATTCTCTGGAAACCGGCGTCGTCGAGTTCTTCGATGGTGTGCCGGATGAAGGCTAAAGTATTCGGCGTTGGCGTCATCGTTTTGTAAAACTAGCGCGGCAGCATCGGCGCGGACAAAACATTACCGAACGCAAGTAATCGCGATGTACGCATTTCAGATCGACACGGCGACTCACTTTTCATTGATGCGACAAAACGCCGGTCTGTGAGTATTGACTGGGAAGAGTTCGAAGGCGTAGCGTAGCGCTCTGGGTCAGTCGAGCAATCAATTCGAGGGCGTTCCATGCCGGAAATAATCGCGCCATCCAAGGCCGCTTTTCGCAGTGAAGAAATGACGCGCGCCGGCGCCGATCTGATCGCCTACGGTTCAATTGAAATGAGCGCGCATCGACCGCAAGACGCGCGGGAAATTGCCGCGCAGCTTCCGGTCGGGACACGCGTCTATGTCAATCATTTACCGCGCCACACCTTGTCCGATTCGCTTGTCGCGCTCCGAGCGGTGCGCGACGCCGGGTTGGTGCCGGTGCCGCATATGGCGGCACGCCGCATCGCCTCGCGCGCTGAAGCAAAATCGTTTCTGCGGCAAGCGGTAAAAGAGGCGGGCGTTCGCGAAGTATTGTTGATTGGTGGCGACGAACTGCAGCCGCTCGGTCCCTATGTCGACAGCATTGCCATTCTGCGTGACGGCCTGCTCGGCGAATGCGGCATTCAAGAGGTTGGCATTGCCGGTTATCCCGAGGGCCATCCGCGCATTTCCCAGGCGTTGCTCGCGGAGGCGGTGCGGCAAAAATTAAACATCGCCGCCGAGCAAGGCATAGGCGCTTACGTGTTAACGCAATTTTCGTTCGCGCCCGGACGCGTTGTCGAATATTGTAGCGAGTTGGCGCGCCAATTTCCGGGTGTCTCGGTTTACATCGGCCTCGCCGGGCCAACCGATGCGCTGGCGCTACTGCGCTATGCCCAGCGCTGCGGTGTCAGCGCATCACTACGCGCGCTGCGCGATCAAGGTTTCGGCGCGGTGAAATTGGTGATGCATACCGATCCGCGCGAACAACTGGTGACTTTTGCCCACTACTGCCTCGCCCACGCGACCTGCAACGTCGTCGGGGTTCACGTGTTTAGTTTCGGCGGCGCCGCCGCGACGGCGCAGTGGATGAATCGGACCATCGCTTCGCGTGGCCAAGTCGCGTGATCATCCGGCGGCTCGCAATATTCTAAATCGGCGCCCAGCCTATTCAATTTGGCGCAGCGCGTTTTAGCGGTTTGGTTCGCCTGAGTACGGATACCGTTTTGCCCACTTGAGGCAACCTGTTATAATTTGGCCTCGCATTAAAACGCGCCCGTAGCTCAGTTGGATAGAGTACTTGGCTACGAACCAAGGGGTCGTGGGTTCGAATCCTGCCGGGCGCGCCATAGTTTCAAATACTCACAGTAGTTCAAACAACTATTTCGATTTCTAGCGTAGGAAAATCGTCACATTCCGACGCCGGGAATCCAACGACCGCAGTTGCCTATTACTCGCATTACATAGAATTCTCTTTATGCGTGCGTGGCCCGGCGCCAGTTCAGGTACAACCATTTCGCCAAGTCCTTAAGACGCTGACTTTGATCGAAGTCGCGACCCGGCTTGGCGTGACGCGCCAAGCGCTGTCAGCCGTTCTGAATGGCAGGGCCGGCGTGAGCGCGGAAATGGCAGTTCGCTTATCGAAAGCGCTGGGTACGAGCGCAGATCTTTGGTTAGGACGACAGATGCAATACGACTTATGGCAGGTCATGACAAAGCCACTGCCGCGCGTGCAGCGGCTTGCCGCATAGGATGCGGCGTGGCGCGTAATAAACGGGTCAGTTTCGCAAAAACAATTGACGCTGGCCCGTTATCGCTAAATGAATGAACGTCCAAAGCGAATTACGCTTACCCGCCGTCTTGAGCCGCGAAGCGGTTCGCACGGCGCTGCGATTCGTTCGCACGTTGAGCAACCGCGCCGACCTGAGCACCGTGTGCACCTGCGGCCCGCGCTTGCAGGCGGCGCTTCACCTGAAGGCCTGTGATATCGACAGTCATCGCATGATGATCCGCGTGCACCGCGCCAAAGGTGCGAAGGCACGCTTTGTGCCGCTGCCCAAAAAGCGAGGCGTAGCCCGGAAGGAGCG
>JANNFT010000519.1:0-3620 GCA_031380185.1 Pseudomonadota bacterium | reverse complement strand
GACACCGGCGCCGTTACACGCAGACTCAACGGCGGGTGTGATCGCACGATTTCTCAAGGCGCGCGGTGTCGATCGTATTTTCGGACTGTGCGGCGGTCACATAATGCCGATTTGGATGCGTGCGGACGCCGAGGGAATACGCATTATCGATGTGCGCGACGAGCGAGCGGCGGTCTATATGGCGCATGCGCACAGTGAGCTCACCGGTAATCTCGGTGTAGCGCTGGTGACCGCCGGCCCAGGTCTCACCAATGCCATGACGGGAATCGCCAATGCGCATATCGCGCGCGCGAGCGTGCTGGTGCTGTCCGGCGCGCCGCCGCGCGCCCAAGAAAATCGCGGTGCGCTGCAAGATATTGTTCACACCGATCTGGTGCGCTCCATCACCCGCTACGCCCGTACGGTGCGTGAACCCGCATTAGCGCTGCAGGAACTCGACGAGGCGGTAGCGCGGGCTTTCGGGCACGGTGGCGATCCCGGTCCGGTGTATCTGGATTTTCCAACCGACACATTGCGCGCCAATGTGCCACGGGCATTGCAGTTGAGTGAGCATTTTCGACCAAAAGCGCGCCCACGGATGTTGCCGGTTGAAAACGATGTGGCTGCGGTCGTGGATATGTTGTGGTCGGCACGGCGTCCACTGGTGATCAGCGGCCGTGGTGCGCGTGGCGCCGGCGCTGAACTAAGCGCGTTTCTCGATAGCCTCGGCGCGGCGTATTTGGATACCGGCGAGAGTAAAGGATTGGTGGCAGACGAGCACCCGTCGGTGGTCGCGGCGATGCGAGGCACGGTGATGGGCGAAGCCGATCTGGTGGTCACGGTCGGCCGCCGGCTCGATTTCCAGCTTGCCTATGGATCTCCCGCCGTGTTCGGTGACGCGCAATTCGTGCGCATCGGCGATGCACCGGGAGAATTGCGCGACAACCGTCGCGGCGCGATTGAACTGTTCGCCCAACCCGCGGCTGCCCTCGCGGCGATCACCCAAGCCGCGCGCGGGCGCAGCGCGCAGGTCGACCGCGGCTGGGTAGGCGGATTACGCGCGCGCCATGAAGAACGCGCGAAAAAACTGCGCGACGCAATGCGGACGGCGCCACCCGGCAGCGATGGCCGCATTCATCCCAATCGATTGCTCGCCGCGCTACAAGATCAACTTGACGCTGACGCGATTGTCATTGCGGACGGCGGCGATTTCTTGAGCTTTACGCGGGTAGGCCTGCCCGCCTCTACTTATCTTGACCCGGGTTCGCTCGGTTGTATCGGGATCGGCACACCATTCGGCGTTGCCGCCAGCCTGGCGTTTCCGCAGCGGCAGGTCGTAGTGGCGACCGGCGATGGGGCGTTTGGTTTCAACGCGATGGAGATTGATACGGCGGTACGTCATGCCGCGCCGGTTTTAATCGTGGTTGCGAACAACG
Source organism: Pseudomonadota bacterium (assembly GCA_031380185.1). Taxonomy (GTDB): domain Bacteria; phylum Pseudomonadota; class Gammaproteobacteria; order Burkholderiales; family JALYOK01; genus JALYOK01. The sequence continues at coordinate 2,205 of JANNFT010000519.1, read as the reverse complement.
GCGCTTGGCAGATTGAAGTGCATGATCAAAACGACACCCACGGCAAAGTCGTCGGCACGCGCTTGCAATTTGCCGACCACGCGGCGATGGCGCGGGCGTTCGGAATGTACGCCGAGCGTGTGGAGCGAACGGAGGATCTGGCGGGCGCGATCGAACGCGCGCTGGCGCACCGTCCGGCGTTACTGGACGTCGTCGTAACGACCGAGGCGCGTTCCTCGGATGCGAAAACCGGATTGGCATGGGTGCCCGATCTACAGCCGCTTGCAGCCTGGGATGACGCAGAACGAAATTGGCGGCAGGACGATTAGTCAGCAAAACAATTTGCTTGTAAATAGGGAGGAGTCCGTAGATGAGTAAGCGCGCAACCTAAACTTGTCTGTCCCAACTTCTGGTTTTCGATTTTGGTTTACCGACGGCTAGTTTATAAAGTATCGTACTACATTATTCCATCGTTCGATCGATTCACGGAATAGAGTGGCCTGCGAGGCACGCGGATACTGGCTCCCAGGCCATGCGTTGCCAGCAGGCAAGCTGGGTGCGGCGAATGGCTGATCACTGATGTGCATAACTTCTACGCCTGGCGCATACTTATGCGTCGCGCCGCAATGGATTTTCTTCATGCGCCAAGCGGCCCGCATTGGCTCGGATACACTTCATAGCCGGAGACATCGATGACATCCTCTAGCATAAAAAGCATCTTTAGTTTGGCGGTCATAGTCCTGATCGCGTTCCTTGGCCGCGCGGCCTTCGCCGCAGACCCCATTCGCTTCGCCTTGATAGAACCGCTGTCCGGTCCCTTCGCCAATATCGGCAACCTCGCACAGCATCAATTCCAGGCCGACTTCGATCGGATCAATGCGCAGGGGGGTGTTCTTGGACGCCCATTGCAGTTGGTGCCCTTCGACAACAAGAGCAGCCCGCAGGATTCGACGCTGCAAGTGCAGGCCGCCATCGATCGCGGGATTCGCTACATCATCCAAGGCGCGGGTTCGAACAACGGCCACGCCGTGAACGAGGCCATCGCAAAACACAACGCCCGCAACCCGGAACAAGTCGCCTTGTACCTAAACCACGGCGCGCTCGACCCCGCGCTCACCGACGCGAAGTGCCACTACTGGCACTTCCGATTCACACCACATATCCATATGATAATGACAGCTTTGACCGACGTCATAGCCCGTGACACTAAGATAAAGCGCGTGTATCTGATCCATCAGGATTATGTGGCGGGCCACAGCTTCGCGAAGGATGCCAAGGAGATGCTCGCCGCGAAACGTCCCGACATACAGATTGTCGGCGACGACTTGCACCCCCTAGGCAAGGTGAAGGATTTCGCGCCTTACATCACTAAGGTCACTGCTGCCAAGGCGGATGCAATCGTCACGGGTAACTGGGGCATCGATCTTGCGCTGCTGGTCAAGGCGGCCAATAGTGTGCAGCTCACCACCCAAATCTATGCGCCCCTCGCCGCGCTGCAAGGCGCGCCCGCCATGATCGGAGACGCCGGGGCGGATCGCGTACACGCCGTGGCCTTCTGGCACCCCAATCTCGACAACACGCCGTTCCTGTCTTTCGCGCTTGCGTTCAAGGCTAAATACAAGGAAGACTTCGCTTGGCTTCCGACCCATCTGCTCCCCGAAATGGTCGCCACCGCAATGCGAACAGCCGGAACCGACGATCCACGCAAGGTTGCGGCTGCGCTGGAGGGCATGCGCCACAACGGTCCCACCGGAGAGGTGTGGATGCGCGCCGAAGATCACCAATTGATGACGCCGATCTACGCTATCGTGTTCACTCCCGTGGGCCAGCCTGGCGTCAAGTATGATGCCGAAGGCACAGGGCTCGGTTGGAAGACCGAGGGTATTTTCGATGCCACCAAGAATCCGCCGCCTTTGATCTGCCGTATCCAGCGGCCGTGATGGCTATAGGAATGTCAAAAGGGATTTAAACGCCTCTTAGCCTCGGAGTCCGTAACTCTTATCGCGCCCAAAAACAATCCACAAAACTAACGCATGACGTCTCACCCTAGGTATCTTCGGGCTTTTATCGAGAAGGATCTCGCGTGCAAGATGGACTTCGTCGGCGGGATGGTCTTCGCGTGGCGCCGGCGTCTGTGCTGCTGAAACCCTTAGTTTAATGTAGTGCTCAACCTTTTTGATTCTTATGCGCAACGATGGAAAACGCCTTCCCTCCTTCGGCGCTGCT
>JANNFT010000467.1:0-4008 GCA_031380185.1 Pseudomonadota bacterium | reverse complement strand
GGCTACCCGGTCGTGGCAACGCATGGTCTGAGAGGCGCATTGATATTGCCTCTCAGGCGGAGTGCCGGCGTATCGTTTGAAAGACAGTTTGCTTCCTGTCTTTATCTGACTACGTCGGCTCGACGTTGTACACACTGCGGTGTGGGCGGCGGTTGCGGCGTTGATGGGTGTATAATTTTGCGATGAACGAACTGGTTAGTACGCCGCTTGCCCACACGCAGCCCTTCGCTAAAGTTCTCGGCGAGCCATTGACCGAGATGCCGTGGGATTTGTATATCCCGCCCGAAGCGCTGCAGATTTTTCTTGAGACGTTCGAAGGTCCGCTCGATCTCTTGCTTTACCTGATACGCAAACATTCCCTTGATGTTCTCGATATTCCGATGGCGAAACTGACCCGGCAATATATGGATTACGTCGAAGCAATGCGCCAGAATCAATTGGAATTGGCGGCGGAATATTTGGTGATGGCTGCGGTGCTGATCGAAATCAAGTCGCGCATGTTGTTGCCCAAGCCAATTGCAGCCAAGCCCGATGAATTGGATCCGCGCGCGGAATTGGTGCGACGCTTGATTGAGTACGAGCAAATGAAAAAAGCGGCGGAGCAGATCAATACGCTGCCGCAAGCCGGGCGTGATTTTGCGCTGGTTGAAGTGTGGATCGAGCATGCCTCGGTGCAGCGCGCGCCTTATGTCAGCGTCGATGATTTACGCAATACCTGGCTTGCAATATTGACGCGTGCGAAGCTGCAGCAACATCACAAAGTGAAGCGCGACGAGCTCTCCGTGCGCGAACACATGACGCGTATTTTGCGCCGCTTGTCGTCCGGCATCTATGTCGAGTTTTCCGAGTTATTCAATCCGCTGGCGGGTGTGCCCGAAATGGTGGTGAGCTTCCTGGCGATATTGGAATTGGCGAAAGAAACCTTAGTGCAAATTACTCAGAATGAACCGTTCGCGCCGATTTACGTGAAGCGCGCCGGGTTAGTTTAGTATGAACACATTGAGCGATTCCTCGGCGATGAAAATGGTGTTGGAAACGGCGTTGCTGACCAGCCAGGAACCGCTGACCGCAAGCGATCTCAAACAGCTATTCGACGAAGACGTCTCGGCCGACGCCATTAAAATCGTTCTCCACGAGCTGCAAAATGATTGGCGCAATCGCGGTGTCGAATTAACGCACGTGGCGAGCGGCTGGCGCTTTCAGGCGCGTGCCGAGTTCCAAAAATATCTCGATCGCCTCAATCCCGAAAAGCCGCCGCGCTATTCTCGCGCCGTGATGGAAACGTTGGCGATAATTGCATACAAGCAACCGGTGACACGCGGCGACATTGAAGAAATTCGCGGCGTCAACGTTTCGACTCAGATTATCAAAGCACTCGAGGCACGTGGTTGGGTCGATGTTGTCGGTCAAAAAGAGACGCCGGGACGCCCGGCGCTTTATGCGACCACAAAAAATTTCTTAGACGATTTGAATTTGCGCTCTCTCGAAGACCTTCCGGCGCTCGCGGAGTTTCAGAATTCCCTTGAATTTGAACCGGCATTGGCGACACCATGAAAATTGAACGACCGATGCGCAAGCGGCGCACCCAATTTGGGGAAGTGCCCGAGCGTCCTCGACGTGTTGTGGACGGCGAACAACGTGGCGAGAAACTGCACAAAGTTCTGGCGTTGGCCGGCCTCGGTTCGCGTCGCGCCATGGAAGAGGAAATTGTCGCCGGCAACGTCATGGTGAACGGCGAAGTCGCGACGCTCGGCATGCGCGTTGGCTATGAAGATCGCGTTACGATCAGTGGCCGCCCGGTGAAACTCAACTTCTCGGATGATGTGCCGCGCATTTTGATTTATCACAAGCCCGAAGGTGAAATCGTCACGCGCGACGATCCCGAAGATCGCGATACGGTGTTCGAAAAGTTGCCGCGACTCAAGGGCGAGAAATGGATCGCCGTCGGACGTTTGGACATCAATACCAGCGGCCTGCTGATATTTACCACCAATGGCGATTTGGCGAATCGTTTGATGCATCCGCGCTTTGAGGTCGAGCGCGAATACGCGGTGCGCGTGATGGGGCAGGTTAGTGAGGCGCAGGCGCAGCGTTTAGTCACCGGCATTGAACTTGACGACGGCCCGGCGAAAATAGAAACGCTCGACGATCGCGGCGGTGAAGGCAGCAATCATTGGTACGGCGTGGTGCTGCGCGAAGGGCGCAACCGCGAAGTGCGGCGCTTATTTGAAGCGTTAGGTTTAACGGTCAGTCGCTTATTGCGGGTTCGCTACGGTATTCTTAACATGCCGTCGTATTTGAAGCGAGGCCAAACCTTGGAGTTGGGTCCGGCCGAAGTCGAGAAAATTCTAAATTGGATAGGGATGAACCGCGAAAACGAAAACGAAAACTTTTTGCGCTCAAATCATCCATTCAATCGCCGTGCGCGGCCAGATCGTGCTGCGTCAACAGAAACACAAATTCGGCGCCGCTCGCCGTATCGAGCCAAATAAAAGGCAGATCGGGATATGCCGTTTCCAACGCGGCGCGGTTGTGACCGATTTCCACCACTAATATGCCATTCGGCTCCAAGTGATTCGGCGCCGCGCGCAATATTTCCCGCACGTGATCTAATCCGTCAGCGCCACTGGCCAACGCCAATTGCGGCTCATGGCGATATTCTTGCGGCAACGCAGCTATCGATGTAACGTTAACGTACGGTGGGTTGCTTACGATCAGATCATATCGGCAGCCCTTCAGCGCGCTAAACATATCTGACTTCACCAAGCGAATTTCTTCTTCGAAGCCATAGTCGTTCACATTTCGCAGCGCGACTTCGAGCGCATCGCCCGACACATCGACGGCGTCGACGTCCGCGTTCGGATAATTGTCCGCCACCAAGATGGCGAGGCAGCCCGATCCGGTGCAAAGATCGAGCGCGCTGCGCACGTCGAGCCGGTCGGGAAACCACGGCGAAAGCCCGTTTGGCAGAAGCTCGGCGATGAATGATCGCGGCACTATGACGCGCTCGTCGACATAGAAACGATGGGCGCCGAGCCAGGCCTCGCGGGTTAAGTAAGCGGCTGGAACTCGTTGCCGGATGCGCTTCTCCAGCATCGCAAAAATATCGCGCAGCTCGTCCGGCAATAATTTCGCATCGAGAAAAGGGTCGAGGTGGTCTAACGGCAAATGCAACGTATGCAGGATGAGATACGCCGCCTCGTCGTAGGCATTCGCGAGGCCGTGACCGAACGACAGCTCTGCTTCGTTGAAGCGGCTGACCGCGAAACGCAACACATCGCGGACGGTCTGCAGATGTTGATTGGCGCTTTCAAACATTGAGAATATTTTCCAGTGTCTTGAAGTAAATTTCTGACAGCGGCTCGATGTCGGCAACATTCACGTGTTCATTCAATTTATGGATGCTGGCGTTGACCGGACCAAACTCGATCAACTCCTCGCAAATATCTTTGATGAAGCGGCCGTCGGACGTTCCGCCGCTGCAGGAAATATCCGGCGCGCGTCCCGTCACGCTTTCGATCGCCGCGCTGAGAGCCGCGACCAAGGCGCCGCGGGGCGTCAAGAATGGCTTGCCGCCTAGCTCCCAGGTCAGGTCGTAATCTAAGTTATGTTTTTTTAACACGCTTTCGAGGCGTTCTTTGAGGGATTCCGGTGTGCTGATTGTCGCAAATCGAAAGTTGAATAATATCTCGGCACTGCCGGGTATGACGTTAGTCGCGCCCGTGCCAGCGTGCAGATTCGAAATTTGCCAAGTCGTCGGTGGAAAATATTCGTTGCCGTTATCCCAGATCGTCGCTGCGAGTTCCGCCAGCGCGGGCGCAATCAGATGAATAGGATTTTTTGCGAGATGAGGGTAGGCGACGTGGCCTTGAATGCCTTTGACGATGAGTTTGCCGGACAGCGATCCGCGCCGGCCGTTCTTGATCATGTCGCCAAGCTTGTCGACGCAAGTCGGTTCGCCGACGATGCAGTAGTTAAGCAGTTCACCACGAGCGCGCAAGGCTTCCA
>JANNFT010000455.1:0-1955 GCA_031380185.1 Pseudomonadota bacterium | reverse complement strand
AATATAGATGCTCGATAAACCGCCGGCATTGCCGACCCGATCGACCTGCACGCCCGGAACCTGCTGCAACAGATCGATCGCCGACGCCGCATCGCGGGCCACGATGTCTTTTGCGCCGATAATGCTGACGCTTTGCGTTGTTTCCCGCAACTGAATCGGCACTCGGTGCGCCGTGACCTGTTGCGTTTCCAGGGTCTGAATATCCGGTGGCGCGGCAATCGGATCGTTTGCGGCTTGCGCTCGCGCGCCAGGGGCATGTGTAAAGGCGCCGGCGAGCATTATGGCGGTTACTAGAAATCTTGTTTTCATCGAGCCCTCCTCCAGATTTCACTGCTTGGGTTTTTGTCTGTCCACCGCGGCTCTAACCGGGTTTGAGTTCTGAATATTCTATTGCGATCCGCTAGTTGTGGCTATGAGAATTTTTAGCGTCAGTCAATCGAGCGACACGCGGCGCTGCGGCGATCGAAACCACCTCTACCCGCGAAATTCTCGACGGCACGTTCGCAAAAATTGACGAAAATCGAGCCGTCGCGTATCGTAACGCTTTTAATCCCGCAACGTCACCACGATGAGCGCTGTTCTACCGCTTGCTTCCACGCCGTTCCGCCGTGACGCCCAAGTCATCGGCTTGGTCGGCGTTGCCCACGGCACGTCGCACTTTTTTCATCTGATCCTCGCGCCGCTGTTTCCCTGGATCAAGGACGCGTTTGGCTTGAGTTACGCGGAACTCGGATTTTTGATGACGGTGTTTTTCATCGTGTCCGGAATCGGCCAGTTTCTTGCGGGTTTCCTGGTCGATCGTTACGGCGCACTTCAAGTATTGCTCGGCGGCATGGCTCTGTTAGGACTTTCGGCCATTGGCCTGGCAATGAGTTCGAGCTACGTGATGTTGATGATTTTCGCCGGCGTCGCGGGTTTGGGCAATAGCATATTTCATCCGTCGGATTTCACCATTCTGAATCGCCGCGTCAGCCAGCCGCGGCTGGCCCACGCCTTCAGTTGGCATGGGGTCGCCGGCTCGATCGGCTGGGCGGCAGCGCCGCCAATATTGGCAGGACTCGCTGCGCTGTATTCGTGGCACGTCGCGTTGCTTTTCGGCGCTGCGCTGGCGTTCGCCGTGCTCGGGTTGTTAGTCGTGTATCGCGAGCGCTTGGATACCCGCGAGATCGAAGCGTCCGTCATCAAATCGAATAAAAGTCACGGCGCGGGAAGCAATCTAGATTTCATGAAACTTCCGGCAGTGTGGATGTGTTTCGCGTTTTTCTCCTTCACAGCAATGGCGCTTGGCGTGATCCAGAGTTTCACACCGGCGGCGCTTAAAGCATCCTACGGCGCTGCCTTGGGAATCGGCACCGCGTGCGTAACGGCTTATATGTTGGCCAACGCAGCCGGTACGTTAGCCGGTGGTTTCTTGGCCGCTCGAGCGGCGCAGCATGACCGCGTTGTCGCCGGCGCGCTTGGCGCGGCAGCAATTATCGCCGCGATTATCGCGACCGGAATGATCCCAACGGCATTACTGATTTTCTTTTTCGCGTTGATGGGTTTTGGCTCCGGTGTCGCCGGACCTTCGCGAGATTTGTTGGTGCGTGCCGCTGCGCCCAAAAACGCAACCGGGCGCGTCTATGGCGTCGTTTATTCCGGGCTAGACGCCGGTCTAGCAATCGCCCCGCCGATTTTCGGCGCGTTGATGGATGCGCAGCGCCCGCTGTGGTTATTCACGTTGATGGCGGTTTTCTTTGTCGCTGCGCTGGTTGCCGCAATGAGTGTCGGCGCCAAATCCCATCGCGTATCGCAACAAATCGCGTAAATCTCCGCATGGTCATTGCGAGCGAAGCGAAGCAATCTCGTTTTTCAACGTTAAATACGAGATTGCTTCGCTTCGCTCGCAATGACCCTATTCGAACACTAGCCTAAAAACGCCCGCAACATCCACGCCATTTTTTCATGCGCTTCCA
>JANNFT010000421.1:0-1849 GCA_031380185.1 Pseudomonadota bacterium | reverse complement strand
CACAAAAATCATCACCGGGTTCCCTCGCCTGCTTCGGGGTCGCATCCCACTGTTCCAGCGGGTCCCTGCTCCGCCCTTCGCACGCGCTCGTCGTAAGCTTGGAAGGCTTGAAGCGCTACCATTGAGCTACACCCGCATTTGCCTCAACAAAAATATCTACTAAACCTCATCAACCGCTTGATTACATTTAATTCTGGTGGAGGAGGCTGGATTCGAACCAGCGTAGGCGTAAGCCAACAGATTTACAGTCTGCCCCCTTTAGCCACTCGGGCACCCCTCCGAACGAAACACAAGAGTTTAGCCCTGAAGTGCAAAGGTGTCAAATATCAAGAGCTTGCTGCCGCGACTCGTGATGTATGCCGGTCCGATACAGACTAGCGGGAAATCGAGCCGTCCGGGCTTAGAATGGAACTGCCGAATCTGATCGCTCGCGCTCCCAATGGCCTGGAAGCCAATACTGATGCGGCTTCTCATGCATACGTGCCAGGACGCAAGCAGGGCGCGGCGTGCGGCAAGGTTAGTCAAAACAAAGCTTTATTCCGAGAGTCTAACCGATCCAACCGCTAAAATTAGCCGATCACTGTTGCGTCTGCCGGATTTCGGCGCCTTACGATACGGCGTAATTCTCTGCGATTATTGCCCGACGCGGGCTTTCATTCACGGCCGGTCATGCGATACCACGAAGAGAGAGCAGCGTTGAGGCAAAGGCTATCACTCCGATTGCCTTGCGGAACCAATGCCAAGAAGCCCAACGAGCCAACTCCGCCGGGAGGCCTTCGGGTTTAATGCCAGCCTTCGCGAAGCCGGCATTGGCCCGCCGAAAGTATAGAAAGTAGGTTGAAAGTATCACCAGGGTGCTAGCAGCCGCGACTACCGCCGCCCGGCTTCCAGAGTAACTTGTTGTGACGCAGGCGCCCGCTGCGGCAACCGCGAGAAAGGTGGCCGCCGCCGTAAGCGGCGCGAAAAATCCATACAAGCGATGCGCGTGCGCCGCATGCAGCATGAAAAACTCCGGGGGACGCAGCGAGCGCCACATGGGAATAAGCACCACTGCCTCTGTCAGCAACGCGCCAACGAAGAGACCAAGGCTCCCTGCGGAAAGAAACAGCACTATTTCGATCATCAGATTCATAGGCTACTTTAAAAATTTGAATGAGTTCGCTGCCGTTACGAAGCAGCGTTGCCAGCACTGCCCTGAAGGTCACGCGTGTACTTGCGCCACGCCACAAACCCCAACACCACGTATGCCGCCATCCCCAACGCCATCGCCAGCGGTGAGTGGTAGAGCAGTGGCACGACGAGGGCTGCCGATAAGGCGCTGATAAGGGTTTGGATGAATGCTTGGGCGGACGAGACTAGTCCGCGCATGGTCGGGAAAAGATCGAGTGCGAGCAGCGTGATCGTTGGCATCGCCAGCGCCATGCCGAAGTTGTAAACCATGATTGGGATCACGCTCCACGGCACGCCGGGTTCAACGAATAGGCACACCAAAATGTTGAGCGCCGTTGCGGCGAACATCACTTTGTAGGCGAGGGAAACAGTTTCTGCGGGCGTGCGTTTTCCGGCGAGTCGGCGCGAGGTGTAGGAGCCGAGGATCATGCCGGTGACCGTTGGTACGAACAGCCAGGCGAAGCCTTGGTTGCTGACCTTTAAATGTTCCAGCAAGAAAACCGGCGCCGCCAAGACATAGAGAAAAAATCCGGCGAAGTTACAGCCGGCGGTAAGTGCCAATGGCAGCATCGCTTTGTGCGCGAACACGCGTTGAAAATTGCCCAAAACCTTTGTCGGGCGCAACGACTGGCGCTTGGCCGGATCGAGGGTTTCGGGTAAAAATTGCCAGACAAGAATC
>JANNFT010000233.1:0-1631 GCA_031380185.1 Pseudomonadota bacterium | reverse complement strand
CTTACGGCCGACGATTTCATAGTCGTCCATAATCCAAACGAATCCGGCCAAAAGCGCTGCGGCCGACGGGCTCGGCAGGCCGGTGAAGTAACGCTTATCTTCGACGTCGAGTTGGGTGTTAAAGCGAGCCAGCCGCAACGCCGCGCAGGCGCAGTAAAGAAATGATGCGATCCATCCCCAGCGTCCCAGATCGCGCAGCGCCCACTCGTAGATGACGAGAGCGGGCGACGCGACGAACGAAACCATGTCCGATAAGCTGTCGTATTCCGCACCGAACGCGCTTTGCGTGTGGGTAATGCGCGCCACGCGGCCATCGAGTCCGTCGAGCACCATCGCGACAAATATCGAGATCGCCGCTAACGTATATTTGCCGTTCATGGCCTGCACGATCGCGAAAAATCCGGCGAAAAGCGCGGCCGTGGTGAATAGGTTGGGCAGCAAATAAATACCGCGCCGGCGTTTGCTCAACTCTAAGCCTTGCGGCGGTGGTATGTCGGTCATTTCGTCGGCAATTAGGGAAAGCGCTATATTAACGTGCGCTTGGCCGGATTCAAAGCGAGGTCATCGGCGGCGATGACGAAAGAACATCCAAAGGCCGCTCCCCGCCAATAGCAAAAACAATAAACCGACCGCATCCATGAGATACGCACCAAAACGGCCGAGTACACGGCCGCTGTGAATATCTTGCATGATGCGTTCTAACGGTAGACCTGGAGCGAGTTGTTTGGCGAATATTTGTTGTTCAGGCGGCAACGGCTGCTGCGTGGACCATAGCGCATTGTCGTTGAATGGCGTCCACGTGACGCCATCAGCGCTGGCCTGAACTGTTTTCCCCTGCAAGATAATTTGATTCCGCGCACTGCCGATTCGACTGATCGGGCCGGCCGGCAATTGCGTCACTGCGACTCGATCCACCAGGCGGCCAAGGTTATCGATTAAGACCAACTGATCGCGACTTGCAATGGCGATGAGGTCGGTCGTAGCAGCCATGCCGATTATGTTAGGTAATTTGAAGTCCGCTAGTTTGGCGTCAAACAACGCGCCACTTTCATTGGCAATGAGCCAGTGGCCGGCTGCCGTATAGCCTGTGGTAGGCGCCGCGCCACGCAGTCCATACCATGCGCCAATCCATGGCATTTGCACGGAGATCCGCGCCAGTCCCAGCTCTGCGGTATGGTTAAGGGCCCAGCCGGTGATCACTAGGAATACGACAAATAAACTGACTATGACGCCCATCCAGCGATGGACGCGATGTAAAAAAATGCCGATGGTGTAGCGTTTATGTCGCGCGAGCCGAGCAGAATTTGACGTCACTTTTGAATATGTCGATGAAAGTAAAGCGCCGTGCGCGCCATTCGTTCCATCGCCCACACCGATAGCGTTGCGCCGGCGATGCCGTCAATACGTTTCGATAAACGTTGCTTGTCGGCGAGCTGAACGCCGTCGAATTGCTTAAGGAACGCCGGGTAGCGCACTTCCATGCCGCGGCGTTCGCGGTAGATCAACACCCGCGCACGTTCAATGCCATCGTTCGTGACGACGAATCCGGCGGTGATGAATTCTTCCTTGCCGATTTCCTCCAAAATCCACGCGGTTTTGGCGCCGACTTTCCAATAACGTTGGCGTAAACG
>JANNFT010000404.1:0-9674 GCA_031380185.1 Pseudomonadota bacterium | reverse complement strand
TCTCGGTATTCGAGGGATTGCGCGCCTACAAAACAGCGCGAGGCACGGCGATTTTCCGTCTTAAAGAGCACACCGATAGGCTGTTTAATTCCGCTCATATTTACATGATGAAGCTGCCATGGGACCGCGCAACGTTGATGGATGCGCAGCGCCAGGTGGTGCGTGAAAATAAATTGGATTCCTGCTACGTGCGGCCGATCGCATTTTACGGCTCGGAAAAAATGGGTGTATCGCCGAAGGGTGCGTCGGTTCACGTTGCGATTGCGGCGTGGCCGTGGGGCGCGTATCTCGGCGCTGACGGATTGGAGAAAGGCATTCGCGTCAAGACGTCATCATTCGCGCGCCACCATGTTAATGTCACCATGGCGCGAGCCAAAATTGCATCGACGTACGCTAATTCTATTCTTGCCAACATGGAAGCGCTCGATCACGGCTACGATGAAGGGCTGCTGCTTGACGTGGACGGGTTCGTCGCCGAGGGTGCGGGCGAGAATCTCTTCATCGTGAAAGACGGCGTAATTCATGAACCGGAAATCGCGTCGGCTCTGACCGGAATTACCCGCAACACAATTCATCGTCTTGCCAAAGATTTGGGCTTTGACCTAGTCACGAAACGATTGACGCGAGACGATGTGTACATCGCCGACGAAGCATTTTTCACTGGCACCGCGGCCGAAGTCACACCGATTCGCGAGCTCGACGGTCGCCAAATCGGCACAGGCCGGCGCGGTCCGATCACGGAGAAATTGCAGAGCGCATTTTTCGATATCGTCAACGGTCGCTCGGAAAAATACAACGATTGGCTCGCGTACGTTTGATGGCGCAAGTAAAACCCACCGAACTCAATCAACGTTTCATCGAAGTGCTGGCGGCGGATTTGCCGTTGCATTGTCCGCCGCCTTCAACGAAATTGTGGAACACTCATCCGCGCGTGTTTCTGCCGATCGAAACAGCCGGCGAAGCGCTCTGCCCGTATTGCGGAACGCGTTATAAGCTTGTCGCACAGTAAGATTCTCGTCGTCGCGCCGTCATGGATCGGCGACGCGGTGCTGGCGCAACCGATGCTCGCGCGGCTTTGCGAAAAACGTCAAAATGTTCAAATCGAAGTCCTCGCGCCGGCGTGGGTGGCGCCGCTGTTTGCGTTCATGCCGCAGGTTCGCAAAGTGATCGATAGTCCATTCGGGCACGGACAATTGGCGATTGCGGCGCGCAGAAGTCTTGGAGGCACGCTTAGGGAACAAGGCTACGATCAAGTCATTGTCTTGCCGAATTCATGGAAGTCGGCTTTGGTGCCGTTCTTCGCTGACATACCAGTTCGAACGGGCTATCGCGGCGAGTTTCGTTTCGGGTTGCTGAACGATATTCGGCGGCTCGACGAAGCGAAAACGCCGCTGCTGGTCAAGCGTTTCGTCGCTCTCGCGGAAGAGCGAGGATCGGCGTTATCTCATGCGGTGGCGAATCCTAAACTTGAATTCGAAGAAGCGAATCGGTTGGAAACGCTGCGCAACTTCGATATCAATCAATCCAGCAAACTTGCGATATTTTGCCCAGGTGCAGAATATGGCCCCGCGAAGCGCTGGCCGGAGCAATATTTTGCATTGCTTGCAGATCGTCTACGGGAGCGGGATTTCAGGCTATGCTTGCTGGGATCAAGCAAGGACGCACCTGTTGGCAGTGCCATCGTAGAAAAAGCGCGCGGTGAAATGTTGGATCTGTGCGGCAAGACCAAGCTGGCGGACGCGGTGCATCTACTTGCGAGCGCGGACCTGGTGGTGACTAACGATTCCGGATTAATGCACGTCGCCGCCGCGCTCGATCGTCCGCAAATCGCGCTATTTGGTTCGAGCAGTCCCGGCTTTACCCCGCCACTTTCCGCTCACGCCAAAGTGCTGTCGTTAAATTTAGAATGCAGCCCGTGCTTTAAGCGTGAATGTCCGCTCGGGCATTTCAACTGCATGAATCAAATGACGCCGGAGCGCGTTTTCGAAGCCACTACGTCGATGTAACGACGCGGGTCCAACCATAGGGGTCGGGCGCGAGGCCGTATTGAATATCGGTCAATCCTTTGTATAGTGCCTTTGCGACGGGCGCAGCATTGCCATTCGAAACTTCGTAGTCGCGATTTTTATACGCCAGCGCGCCCACTGGTACGACAACCGCCGCGGTGCCCATTCCAAATACTTCGGTGATTTTGCCACTTGCGATATCAGCTAGAACTTGATCGACATCGATGCGTTCTTCGCTGACGCTGTAGCCTAAATCGGGCGCAAGGCGCAGTATGGAATCACGGGTGATGCCCGGCAAAATGCTCCCGGACAGCGCCGGCGTTTGAATATGATTGCCTTCGTAGACGAAGCCGATATTCATTGCGCCAACCTCTTCGACATAACGTCGTTCCAATGCGTCGAGCCACAGCACTTGCTGATAACCCTGGGCGCGCGCCTGCTCGATGGCGTAAAGGCTGATGGCGTAGTTCGCTGTGGTTTTTGCTTCGCCTGTACCGCCACGCACCGCACGCACGTATTCATGCGAGATCAATACACGTACCGGCTTAAAGCCGGTCGGAAAATACGCGCCTGCCGGACTCAAGATAATGTAATGCAAAAAATTCTTGCTCGCGCTGACTTCGAGTGTCGGATCGGTTGCGAGCATCACGGGTCGAATGTATAACGCCGCTCCGGGTTGACCGGGCATCCACGATTTCTCGAGATTAACCAGCTCGCTAATCGCGCGAATATGGAAGTCCGGATCGATAGCGGGCATCGACAGGCGAGCAGCGGAGCGATTGAAACGCGCTGCGTTTTGATCGACGCGAAAAAGATTGATCTGACCGTCGGGCCGCGGATAGGCTTTCGTCCCCTCGAATATCACCTGCCCGCAATGAAAAATCTGCCCGGCCGGATCGATGACAATCGGCTGATAGGCGCCGATCGCAGCGTCGTGCCATCCCTGCTCCGGCGAATAGTGCTGGGTGAACATGCGATGTGTGAAATGGCGCCCGAACCCCAATATTTCCGGCAGCGGCGTGCGCGCAACTGGCGTGATGGGATGGATGGATATAAGCGGTGCGTTCATGGCTGTAGGTGTTCGACGATAAACTTCGAGCGTACTGGAAATTGCTAGGGATGTCATTTGCCGCGATGACATTGATCGAGAAACGCCAACACGGTCGCGCGCTTCGGCAATGGCGCGACGGCGCCGTAGCCTGTGGTTGTAAGCGCCGCGACGGCATCGGCGTAACGCCACGCTGAAAGGAATTCATCGCCTTGCGCCAGGCTTGCGAGCAATGCCCCGGCACAGCAATCGCCGGCGCCGGTCGCATCAAAGCTGTTTACACTGTGGCCGGGAATATGATGGATATCTACGCTGTCGCTTGCGACGATGCCATCAGCACCGACTTTAAGCACAACGCGTGACGCGCCAAGATCGTGACGGCATGGCGCTGCGATTTTACGGACGTGTTTATTGACGTCCGAATTCTACTTCTGATTGACGTCGCGCTTGCTCACGACTTCAAATTCGATGCGCTGCCAGCCATCCCCCGAACGCAATACGTTTTTGAGCTGAACGATGTAACGCACATTGCGTGCACTCATCAAAATTTGTTTTTTCAAGGCGTACAAGGCGCCGTCAATGACTAGGCTGTCGCGGCGTCCGGCTTGTTTATCGCCGGGGATGAACAGGCCCCAGGACGAACGGCTTGTCTCCGCATTGGACGCTAATACGTCCTCGTTGACGATCACAATAACCGGTGCGTAGGTAAAGATTTCCACTCCGGCAACGTTTTCGTCCGGACGTTTGTTGGTCTGCAATCGGGTTACGACGCCCACCACCCAACGTTCGCTACGACGGCGCTTCAATCCGACTAATGCCCCGAGTTTGAGATGACGGTATTGTCCACCGGGGAATGACACACCATATCCATCTACGCTTTCATCACGCAATTGCCATTGCTCAACGGCCGGAATAGGCTGCGTCGCGTCCAGCGGCCGTGAGCGTAATTTCGAACGCGTTCGCTCCGTGATGAAGCCATACACCTGGAGATCCATTTCCTCATCGCGCGACAGGCCGCGATTCAAATCCATCGGGCCGTGCGCTTTCTCGTAGTCCTGGCGCGCACATTCGCAGAGCCCGTTGAGTCCACGAATAGCCTGAACGGTTTCGTCGTTGATTGGGACACGCTTGTCGCCACGCTGGTCTTTCGAGACCCCTTCCGGAGACCACAGCACTGCTAGCCGATCTAGCAGCGAGAGATACTCGTTGATCGGTTGTTTTGCAATAAACCCAAGTGCGAATTGAATCTCGCCCTCGC
Source organism: Pseudomonadota bacterium (assembly GCA_031380185.1). Classification (GTDB taxonomy): domain Bacteria; phylum Pseudomonadota; class Gammaproteobacteria; order Burkholderiales; family JALYOK01; genus JALYOK01. The sequence goes on along the minus strand of JANNFT010000404.1, from coordinate 5,362 downwards.
GCAGACGATCTTTAGCGCGGGCAATTTCAATTGCCAGGTATTCCGTTTGTAGATAACGATTGTCCTCGTTGCTTCGCGACGCATGGGCACGACGGGCGCCGCCCGCGAAATTGAGGTTGGTTGCGAAAAAATGTTTCTCGGGAATATACCGAGGCTCCGGCGTGTTTTGCACGCTCCATGATGTCAGCCAATGATCGGCCGTCTCAATTTGAGTCGGCAAAAAATTGCCGCTCCTCAATGTATCGAGCATCACGGTACGGACGTAAAGTGCGCCAGGGTGACTGGATATCTCGTAGGGGCGAGCGTAGAGCATCAGCTTGGTCGATAGCAGTCCGTCCTTTTCAGCGAGCCGATAAACGGCGTGGGCAGTGATCCATGCGTCTCCATCCATGACGCGTTGACAGAAGTAATTCCATTTGGCGCGATTACCCAAACAATACAATGCCCGGCCCATGACTAACGCCATAAATTCGGAGATTTGCTTAGTACTGGTTCGGGTTTCATAATAGACACGGATAAAGCGAGCATAGGCATCCGCAAGCTCTCGGTAAATTGCGTCCATTTCGCGACAAAGTTCGTTAGTTTTTGCTACGTCACCATTAGAGTTTTGCAGGAAATCGCGAAGGATATCGACCAGCGTCGGTTGACAACCTTCGTCTAAGTGCAGCAGCGTATTGACACCATCGACAGTTAGCAGCTCACGCGAATGCGAAAAATTGCGCATCACATGCAATATGTGAGCGCGCGCGGCGTCTAAGTTATCGCGTGGCAAGGTTTCCAGCCATTCGCTGGCTCGTTCTAAATTTTGCAGCGGTGGATTAGTGTAACCACCGACTAGATCGGTCGAAGTAGCCATATACTTTGGTAAGATACATCAGTGAATTCAGCCTTACTTTGCAGCATGTGCAACGACATTATTGGTCAGTGGTCGCCGAATACGACTCTAATCAATTTCACTTACAATCATTTGCGATACTTTCTTCCAGATTCCGTTTTGAATCCGCTCGTTCTTTATCGTCAAGCATCAATCGCTCGCCTTTTTCGTTGTAACGCACCAAGCGAGTGCCGTCGCTATGGGACTGCAAATCGCCTTTGAGATTATTGCAATATTCTTTGTTTTTCTTTGCCGTTTCAGCCGCAACTAGTTGTTTTTTCTCGGCCTCCTCTTTTTCAGCCTTGCGCTTGCGATATTCAAGTTCCTGGTCGGCAACGGGCGTGGCAGGTTTTGCCGAGGTGCTGGCGGGCGGGTTCGACGAAGGCGTGAGCGCCATATCCTTACTATTACGCCGCATCTTTTTCGCATCACCGGAAAGTGGCGGCTGATCGGAGTATTGTACTTTTCCATCCTTATCAACCCACTTGTAGACGTCTGCATTTGCAATCGCTGCAAGCACCAAGATCAGTCCCCCAACGAGTAGAAATTTAACGGCGCCGATAGACTTTTTCATCGCTTAAGCTCGCACAAAAAATGTTTCAATGAGTAGGAATTCACTTATGCCTTTGGACGAATGGCCGATTTTGGTCGAAATGATTTAATCAAATCTTCGCGGGTTTCGATGTAGGGTCCACCAATCAAATCGATGCAATACGGCACCGCCGCGAAAACCCCATCTAGCGTTTCTTTAATCGCCTTCGGCTGGCCCGGCATATTAATGATTAGCGATTGCTTGCGGATGACCGCGACTTGCCGTGACAGAATCGCCGTTGGCACGTACTTAAGATTATGCATACGCATCGCTTCCCCGAAGCCCTCCATCACTCGATCCGCTACCGCTAACGTCGCGTCCGGCGTTACATCCCGAGGGGCAGGGCCGGTTCCGCCGGTGGTTAACACCAATGCGCAATTATCTTCATCGACAAATTTCTTCAACATTGCTTCAATCAACGGCAACTCATCTGGAATGACCTTGGTGATAAACGTAATCGGGTTCAACAACACCTGTTCCGTCCACACCTTAAGCGCCGGGATACCTTCGTCCGGGTAAATTCCCTTCGAAGCACGGTCACTGATAGTTAGAAGACCGATCTTCACCGCGTCGTATTCGTTATTCATTTAGCCAAATCCTGATTCTTTTCGTCCAGCCATGCGCTCAGCACACCGAACAATTCGCGAAACGCCTTAGGCGGATGCTTTTTTGCGGCTTCTTCCCGGGCGTCGTGAACAAGCTGCTGGATTGCCGTCAGATTCGATTCCGGCCGAAATGCCTCCCATTCGGCGAATGCACGCGGGTCTTTTATCAGGCGTTCGCGCCACCGTTCAGCGCCGGGAAGCCGCGCCACGTCTCGTATCGCCGGCTGTTTTACCTGAGCGAGTTTGGCCGCGATTGACGCGCCGTCTACCTGACGCATGATTCGTCCGATATACTGCATCTGTCGCCGTTTGCCTTCATGCCCTCTAGTCCGCCGCATTTCCTGGATTGCCGCCGACAGGTCGTCGGGTAGGTCGAGGTTTTTCAACGAAGCATCGTTTAGCGCCACAAGCGCCGCACCGATCGCTTGCAAATCCAACATTTCTCGTTTTTTTTGGGACTTGCTGGGCGGGTTTGACCGCGTTGAATCCATGCTATTGCGTTAATAAAATATTATGATACCTCAATTGTTTATAGCAAGATATTAAATCATGTCCGCACATATAAATAACACCGCCGGTTTTTCGTATTCTCCGGCAGAATTATCCCAATACACCGGCGAATTACTCAATTTAGCGAAGCAGTTTGGCGCCTCCGCCGCCGAGGCCGAGGTCTCCGAGGGTTGGGGCCATAGCGTCAATGTCCGCATGGAGGAAGTCGAAACCATCGAGTACCATCGCGACAAAGGATTATCAGTATCTGTCTACTTTGGAAAACAAAAAGGGCATGCAGGTTCGTCGGACCTCAGCCAAAAAGCGATGCGTGATACGGTAGAAAAGGCCTGCAGTATCGCCAAACACACCGCAATCGACGAATTTTCTGGCCTTGCCGACCCGGCGCTTCTGGCGCAAGGTCCGTTTCCCAACCTTGATCTCTATCACCCTTGGGGAATTTCCATCGAACAATCGATCGAACTCGGCAAACGCGCCGAAGCGGCTGCCTTTGCCGTGGATAAACGTATCGATAATTCCGACGGCGCCTCAGCTTCGACCCAGGATTCGCATTTTTGCTACGGCAACAGTTCCGGTTTTCTTGGCGGCTATCCTTCGTCGCGGCACGGCGTCAGTTGCTCCGTCATCGCCTCCGACGGCGACAACATGCAACGCGACGACTGGTTCACCACGTCGCGGGATTCTGCCGACCTCGATCAAATCGAGCGGGTCGGCCAAATCGCCGGGGAACGTGCGATCAAAAAGCTGAACGCCCGAAAACTGAAAACCATGGATTGCCCGGTATTATTTGAAGGCCCGCTCGCGCAAGGATTGATAAGCCATTTTGTTAGCGCGGTCAGCGGCGGCAGTTTGTACCGCAAATCCTCTTTTTTGCTCGATAGCCTCGGGCAGCAAATTTTCCCGACATTTTTGCAGATTCGCGAGGCGCCGCACCTGGCAAAGGGCTTTTCTTCGAGCCCATTCGATGCTGAAGGCATTGCGACTAAAGCCCGAGACGTCATCAAAGACGGCGTGTTGCAAGGCTATTTTCTAGGCAGTTACTCGGCGCGCAAACTAGGCATGCAATCCACCGGCAACGCAGGTGGCAATCACAACCTCATCGTTCCCGACACAGGCCAAAATTTCGCTACATTGCTGAAACAAATGGGCCGCGGCTTGCTGGTCACTGAATTGCTCGGCCACGGTATTAATGCCGTCACCGGCGATTATTCCCGCGGCGCGTCTGGCTATTGGGTGGAAGGCGGTGAAATCCAGTATCCCGTCGAAGAAATCACCATCGCGGGCAATCTTAAGGATATGTTCAAAAGCATCGTCGCCGTCGGCAACGACGTCATCGTGCGCAGCTCGAAATTATGTGGCTCGATTCTGATTGAAAAAATGACGGTGGCCGGAGACTAGAAACGCTGCCTGGACGGCTAGGGCACGCGGTACCGGCAATTGGATTGTTAAGTTACGGTAGTTTGGCCTCGCCCTGTCGACTGCTTTTCAATAGTGCCAATTGCCCAAACCGTTTCGCCGAGGTTGCGTAACAAATCCTTTGCCACCGCAGCGTCGCTTTTATCAACTACCACCACCATTCCCACGCCGCAGTTAAACACTCGATGCATTTCGCTTTCGGCGACGTTGCCGTGTTCTTGCAACCACGAAAACAACGGCGGCCGCGGCCAAGCGTTTTTCTGAATAGTTGCCGTCCGGCCGTCTTGCAAAATGCGTGGAATATTTTCCGTTAAGCCGCCGCCGGTAATGTGGGCGATGCCTTTCACTTTTATTTGCTTGAGTAACTCGAGCATTGGTTTCACGTAGATACGAGTCGGCGCCAATATTGCCTCGCGCAGGGATTTGCCGTGGAAATCCGCATCCAGATTAGGTTTAGCTCGTTCGATGATTTTTCGAATGAGCGAATAGCCGTTCGAATGGGCGCCGCTTGATGCCAGTCCCAGCACGACATCGCCCGGCACGATGGCTTTGCCGTCGATGATATTTTCTTTTTCCACCACGCCGACGGCGAAGCCGGCGAGGTCATATTCACCGGGCGGGTACATGCCGGGCATTTCCGCGGTTTCTCCGCCGATCAGTGCGCAGCCCGATTGTTCGCAGCCCGAGGCGATGCCTTTGATGACCCGCGTCGCGGTCGGCACATCGAGTTTGCCGCAGGCGAAATAATCAAGAAAAAATAGCGGTTCTGCGCCTTGCACGAGAATGTCATTCACGCTCATGGCGACGAGATCGATACCGATGGTGTCGTGCTTGTTCCACTCGAATGCGAGCTTGAGCTTGGTGCCGACGCCATCCGTACCGGAAACAAGTACCGGGTTTTTAAATTTCTTCGACACTTCCACCAGCGCGCCAAAGCCGCCGATGCCGGCCAATACTTCCGGGCGCAACGTGCGCTTGGCGTATGGCTTGATGGCCTCGACCAACGCATCGCCCGCGTCGATATCGACGCCGGCATCGCGATAAGACAGAGAGGAGGACGGGGTGTCCGAATTGCTCAAGTTGAGTTCTCGCTTTCTTCCGGTTAGAGTGAGCCGGTCAAGGCCAAATTTTACCCGAAATGATTTCTCCCGGTTCCGATAACTCGCGCTTGTATTTTCTGATCGGCGCGGCGCTAGTTGTTGCGCTGCTGTTTTATCTGCTCGGCCCGATTCTTGCGCCGTTTATGTTCGCAGCAATTTTGGCTTATATCTGCGATCCTTTGGTTGATCGATTGCAGCGCCGTCGCCTGCCGCGTACGCTCGCGACCGTGATCGTGTTGCTGTTATTAATTGCCCTGTTCGTGTT
>JANNFT010000395.1:0-4287 GCA_031380185.1 Pseudomonadota bacterium | reverse complement strand
GACACGAAGCGATCGGTTTCCATTAAAAGTTGGCAGGCGCGATTGATGCGCACGCGATGCACGAAGGCAGTGAAGGTATTGCCGGTCGCACGACGGAAAAACCGCGAGAAATGGCTTTCGCTCATGCCGAGTTCGTTGGCGAAATCGCCCGCCGAAAAGGCTTGAGCGACATTTGCGGTGATGCGGCTGACAACGACGTTAATCGATTCCAATTGCGCAGCGTCGTTGTGACCTTGCATTTGCACGTTCGACAACAATCGATAGTCGGTGCAGTTCGCCAAATCCGCGAGAAAATGGCAAAATGAAGTGAAGCGCAACATCCCACGCGAACCCTTCGTGCCGGTCCAATGTTTTCGCGCTCGCTCCGACATGCCAAAAAATTCTATGCCGTGACGCGCACGTTCCAGCAGCGGCAGAATCTCTTTCAGTTCCGGAATGTTTTCAGCGGCGCGGAGCAGCGGCTCATGGCGGAACTGAATGACCAAATCCCGTTCGGCAACGCCACCCTTGGGCAAATCAAGCGAGATCCAGTTGTGCGGAAGGCGCGGACCGCATAACACCAAATGACCCGGCTGGAATGGGCCGATCCAGTCGCCGACGAAGGCCTTGCCCGATGTTGCGATGATCAGATGCAATTCGTATTCGTCATGAAAATGCCAGCGCGCCAGCGGTGTCGGAAAACCGTGCGACAGGCAACGCACCAGGCCGGTTTCTTCCGGCGGCTCGTAGCCCAATTCCGGCGAACGCGAAAACTCGCGCTCCAGTTCAGGCTGGCGCTGACGCGGTAAGTTAAGTGCGCGGGACTTCGGCATGGCTAGCTCATTACGCTCCCGCCATCGACATTGAGTGTCTGCGCCGTGATGTATGAGGCGGCCTGGCTCGCAAGAAATACCGCGGCGCCGGCAATGTCCTCCGGCGCGCCCATGTAACCCAGCGGCACGGCCTTTCCCACCGCGATTTTCTTCTCGCCGATCTCTAAGCCTTCGTAGCGCGCGAACAACGCATCGACGTTTTTCCACATCGGCGTATCCACCACGCCCGGTGCGATGGCATTGACGCGAATCTTATACGGCGCCATGGCGAGGGCTGCGCTTTGCGTGTAACTGATGACGGCGGCTTTGGTGGCGCAATAGTGCGACACCAATGCTTCGCCGCGCCGCCCTGCTTGCGAGGCAAGATTGACAACGGCGCCTTGAACTTTATCGGCCACCATTTGTGAAAGCACGGCCTGCATGACGAAGAACATGCCCTTGACGTTGACAGCAAACAAGCGATCATACATCGCTTCGTCGCTCTCGAGCAGCGGCGCCATATCGAACAGCGCCGCGTTGTTGTACAAGATTTCGATCGTGCCGAACTGGCTTCGCGCACTTTCGATAAGCCGATCGATATCGGCGCGCTTGGTCACATCCGCCGCGAAGTAGCTCACGCGCTGGTCGTATTGTGACGCCAGCGACGCAACGCCGGCAGAAGGTTGCAGCGCGATATCCGCCACGCTGCAGCGTGCGCCCTCGCGCAGATAGGCGGCCGCAACCGCGAGGCCAATACCACCGCCGGCGCCGGTTAACAACGCGTGACGATCCTGCAAACGCCCAATCACTTTTTACGCTCCTTCAAGAAAATATTTACCCGAGACTCAGCGGCGCGCACCGCATCAATCAGCCTGGTGTCGCCCGCTTGCGGCCCCCATAATACGCTGTCGCTGCAAAATGCCGCCAACGCATCGTTGTGTTCGCATAGGGCATGAGCCGCGGCTTGATCCATTCCCTGATCCTGATAGGGGTAGGGAATTTCGCCGCGATGCCAGCGCTGTAAAAACGCCAGGAACAACGCAGGCAACATGGCGACGCCGGCGATCGATTCATTATTGGCAAGTCGCTCGCGGATCGTCGGCGCGATGAAGCCGGGGATCTTCGAAAAACCATCCATCGCCACACGCTGATTCGTATCGCGAATCGCCGGATTGCCGAAGCGTTCGAGCACCACGTCGCGATAATTCTCAAGGTCGATCGGACTCGGGCTAAGACAGGGAATCACGTCGTCGGTTATATAGTCGTGGGCGAATTGTCGGATCACCGCATTGAGGGCGCCTTCGTGAATGAATTGATAGCCCAGCAAGGTGCCGGCCCAGGCGATGCAACTGTGGCTGGCATTGAGGATGCGAATCTTGGCCTCCTCATAAGGCGCGACCGATTCGACCATTTGCACGCCGACTTTTTCCCAGGCGGGACGGCCATTAGCAAAATTCTCCTCGATCACCCATTGGATGAAACTTTCGGCCATCACGGCCGCGGAATCATCGAAGCCCGTCGCCGCGTTGGCACGCTCCTGCACGTCCGGCGCGGGACGTGGCGTGATGCGGTCGACCATGGAGTTGGGGCTGGTCGTATAGGACTCAACCCATGCAAGCAATTGCCGGTCACCCGCGAGTTCGATGAACTGCAATAACCCGCTGCGAAACCGCTCACCATTGTGCCGCAGATTGTCGCAGTTGAGCAAAGTTACCTTACCGGCGCCGGCGGCCATGCGAGCGCGTAAGATCGCAGCAAGCGCTCCGTAGATCGTTTGCCCCGGTTCGGCACGCCGCGCCCGTGCCAAGTCGTTTGCCAAGTCGTAAAAGTTGAGATCCAAGCGGTCGTTAGCATCTAGATAGTAGCCGGCCTCGGTGACGGTGAACGAAATGATCCGAGTCCTAGCCGCGGCGCCCAACTCGATCAGTCCCGCCAATGATGGCGCATAGGGAATCACCTGCCGAATCGAGGTCATGCGCTCGTAGCGGCGCTCGCCGGCGGGAGATACGGTCTCCAAGGTGTACTGGCCACCTTGACGTTGCAGTGCGGCTAGGGTTTCCGCCATATCGGGGCGCAGGTTGCCGCCCGCCAACGACCAGTCGTTATCGCCGGACTCGATAAGCTTTTGCAAATACACTGCTTGATGCGCGCGGTGGAAAGAGCCCAGGCCGAGGTGCAGCATGAGCAGACCGTCGGTAGCTGTGCCAATCATCGCTGTGTTCGCCAGGGCCGGTGCTCAGGGCGCAACCACTTGGCCCTCGCGGTTGAAAACATGCAGCACGGCGGGGTCGAGTTCGACGCTGACCGCATCACCCGGCTCGAGTGTGGTGCGGTCGTTCTGCCGCGCCACCATCGAGAAACCGCCCACATCGACGTGTATCAGCGTGTCGGCGCCCAGTTCCTCGACCAGTTCGACCTCGCCTTGCACCGGCCCGCCCCCACCGGCCTTCACGCGCACGGCTTCCGGCCGCACGCCAAGGAAGCCATCGACCGGAAGCCGGCCGCCGGTGAGCGCCGAGAACACCGGCAGCGCCTTGGCCTCGACTATGTTCATCTGCGGCGTACCGATGAACTGGGCGACGAACTGGTTCGCCGGCCGGTCGTAGAGTTCGAGCGGCGAACCCACCTGCTCGATGGCGCCGTCGCGCAACACGACCACGCGGTCGGCGAGGGTCATCGCTTCGACCTGGTCGTGGGTGACATAGATCGTCGTCGCGCCGAGTTCGCGGTGCAGCTTATGGATCTCGACCCGGGTCTGGCCACGCAGCGCCGCGTCGAGGTTAGACAGCGGCTCGTCGAACAGGAACACCTTGGGCGCGCGCACGATGGCGCGGCCGATGGCCACGCGCTGGCGCTGGCCGCCCGACAACTCTTTAGGCGTACGCTGCAGGTACGGCGTCAGGTTCAAAATCTTCGCCGCTCGCTGCACCTTCTCCTCAATCACGGCCTTGTCGGCCCTCGCCAGACGCAGCGCAAACGACATGTTGTCGTACACGCTCATATGCGGGTACAACGCATAGCTCTGGAAGACCATCGCGAGATCCCGTTTGGAAGACGGCACTGTGGTGATCTCGCGCCCATCCAAATGCAGGCTGCCGCCGTCGATCTCAGCTAACCCGGCGATCATGCGCAGCAAGGTCGACTTGCCGCAGCCCGATGGGCCGACGAAGACGATAAACTCGCCCTTTTCGATTGACAGTTCCACACCCTTGATCGCGCGATGACTGCCGAAGAATTTCTCGACGCCTTTGAGTTGCAGGAATGACATGAGAGGGTTTCCTTGATTACTTGACGGCGCCGAAGGTCATGCCCTGCACCAGTTGCTTCTGGCTGAACCAGCCGACGATGACTATGGGCGCGACGGCCAGCAATGACGCGGCCGACAGCTTGGCCCAGAACAGCCCTTCCGGACTCGAGTACGAGGCGATCAGCGTGGCGAGAGTGCCGGCCCTGGCCGAACTCAGGTTCAGCGACCAGAACGCCTCGTTCCACGACA
>JANNFT010000366.1:0-3324 GCA_031380185.1 Pseudomonadota bacterium | reverse complement strand
ATCGAGTTGGGGGAGCCAATACAGACGCAGATTTCTGAGGAGCTAGAATTCTCTCTATTCCAGGCCTACATAATTCGTCCGCAGGTATCGAGACGGTTGAACGATTTTTCGCAGATCAGGGCGCTAATGTTTCAGCAAGCCAAATCAGTCGACAAAAATCAAAAATATGCTCGGTCGAAGGTTATCGCCCACGGAGTTTACGAAACGATTTCTTGAGTTCACGCATCAAGGGCTTGGTAACGCAAATGCGAAAAGAATTCCAAAATGAAAATTCGATTCTAAATTGCTTTCATTTGTTCAAAAACTCTCGAAGTAAATTACCCCGCCGCAAGCGGCGGGGCTTTCAAAACCCGGACACCTAAAACAGCTTCAACTGCGGATCGGGCTCCTCTTTATGACGTCGTATGTATTGCCGTATCACCTCGGCAGTCGCCTTGTCTCCCACCGTGCGCACAAAGTACCCGTCCTCCCACACCTCCCCGCCCCACAGCTTTCGCTTAACCCACGAAAATTCTTTGCATACCGCTTGAGCGCTTAAGCGCTTGAGCCTCCCCACGACTTGCGATATCGCACGGGGCGGCCTAGGGCTGTAGCGCGGCGGTAACGAACAAAAAATGTGCACCTGATCCAGGCTCACTTCCCTCTCCTCAATCGTCATGTCGTGGCCTTCGCTTATCTCCCGAAACAGCTCCTCCACCCGCTTCGCCAACGCCCCCGTCAATAACCCCTTACGATTAGCCCTAGGCCAGCCCCACTTCGGCGACCATACCAGATGGTAGGCCGGCTTAACTCTCACAAAAAAGCCGGAATTATTTAAGCACTAAGAGTAAAACTTCGCCAGCACCGGAATCATCAACAGCGCGACGATGTTAATGATCTTAATCAGCGGATTAACTGCCGGACCTGCCGTGTCTTTGTACGGATCGCCGACGGTATCGCCGGTCACCGCCGCTTTGTGGGCGTCGGAGCCTTTGCCGCCGTGGTTGCCGTCCTCAATGTATTTCTTGGCATTATCCCACGCGCCGCCACCGGTACACATGGAGATCGCGACGAACAATCCGGTCACGATCGTACCCATGAGCAGGCCGCCTAGTGCAGCCGGTCCGAGAACCAAGCCCACGACGATCGGGACAGCAACGGGCAACAGCGATGGAACAATCATTTCCTTGATTGCGGCCTTGGTCAGCAGGTCAACAGCGGTGTGATACTCCGGCTTCGCCGTGCCTTCCATGATGCCCTTGATATCACGGAATTGGCGGCGTACTTCGACCACCACCGCGCCGGCTGCGCGGCCAACCGCTTCCATCGCCATAGCGGCAAAAAGGAACGGAATCAAGCCACCGAGGAACAGGCCAATGATGACCATATGGTTCGACAAATCGAAGACGGCTTTGATGTTCGCGGATTCCAGGCCGTGCGTGTAATCAGCGAACAATACCAGCGCCGCAAGCCCGGCGGAACCGATCGCATAACCCTTGGTGACGGCCTTTGTCGTATTGCCAACGGCGTCGAGCGGATCAGTGACGGCGCGAACTTCCTTTGGCAAATCACTCATTTCAGCGATACCGCCGGCGTTATCGGTGATCGGGCCGTAGGCGTCGAGCGCAACGATGATACCGGCCATCGACAACATCGACGTCGCCGCGATAGCGATGCCATAAAGTCCCGCACAGGCATACGCAGCGTAAATAGCCGCGCATACGGACAGCACCGGCCAAGCGGTTGACTTCATCGAGATGCCGATACCGGCAATGATGTTGGTCGCATGGCCGGTCGTCGAGGCTTGCGCAACGTGGCGCACCGGCGCGTATTCCGTTGCTGTGTAGTACTCGGTGATCACAACCAGTAGTCCGGTCAAGATCAGCCCGACGATCGACGACAAGAACAAGCTCGTGGTCGATACGCCTTCGATGCCGCTCATGAGCCAAGTAGTAACAGGATAAAACGCAATTAACGACAGCGCCGCCGCGACGATTAAGCCTTTGTACAGCGCATTCATGATCTTGCCGGTGCCGCTGTACTTCACGAAGTAACAGCCGATGATCGAGGCGATAATCGACACGCCGCCGAGCGCAAGCGGATAAGCCGCAGCCGCTGACGCGTGATCTTTAAGCGTCAACACACCGAGCAACATGGTCGCGATAATCGTCACCGCATAAGTCTCGAACAAGTCCGCCGCCATTCCGGCGCAATCGCCGACGTTGTCGCCGACGTTATCGGCGATCACGGCCGGATTACGTGGATCGTCCTCGGGAATTCCCGCTTCGACCTTACCGACCAAGTCCGCGCCAACGTCGGCGCCCTTGGTGAAAATCCCGCCGCCGAGACGCGCAAAAATCGAGATCAGCGATGCGCCGAAGGCCAAGCCGATCAGCGGCTCGATGACAGGGTAAAGATGCGTCGTGTCGTGCGCAGTCTCAACCAAAAACGCATAGAAACCGGCAACACCCAACAGGCCTAAGCCGACCACCAACATGCCGGTGATGGCGCCGCCGCGAAACGCCACGGCGAGCGCGGCGTTGATGCCGCTACGGGCTGCTTCGGCGGTGCGCACATTGGACCGCACCGAGACATTCATACCGATGAATCCGGCAGCGCCGGAGAGAACCGCGCCGATGGCGAATCCCAAGGCCGTTTGCCAGTTCAAAAAAATCAGAATTACGACGAACAAAATAACGCCGACAATGCCGATGGTGCGATATTGTCGATTCAAATACGCTGAGGCGCCTTGTTGAATCGCGGCCGCGATTTCTTGCATACGCGCGTTACCGGCGGGTTGCGCCATGATCCAACTGCGCGAAACGATACCGTACACCACCGCCAATGCGCCACAAATCAGCGCCAACCAAATTGGTTCAGACATGCTCCCTATCTCCTAAATATTGACTCAAATAAAACTTGTTATGACTACTTAAATCACCAGCCCCAAGAACCAACAGCAGTGCGGCACTCAGGGCATGCACTGCCACGAGGCAACATCATCCGCAAAAGCAAATAAACTAAACTTTAAACTCCGTTTTTAACTTCTTCGCAACTGCAATATTTTTTAACACCACATAATCCGGTAAACCATTTTTGAACGGCGGATAATCTTCGCCCACAATCAGCGGTGCGAGATACGTGCGGCACTTCGCCGTGATGTGAAATCCATCCGCCGTGATGAAATTACGCGGCATGAATTTTTCTTTGTTCGCGACGTCTTGCAATTTCGCCATTTCGATTTTCCATTTGTATGGCTTATCCGACAGGCGCTTGATCGCCGGCATCACGGCGTTGTGTCCCGCGAGCGCAAACTCGACGGCGGCTTTGCCAACGGCGTAGGCT
>JANNFT010000312.1:0-2337 GCA_031380185.1 Pseudomonadota bacterium | reverse complement strand
CGTGAGGGCAGCGTATAACCAAAATCGCGGCGAAGGTAAAGCAGCGCTTCGGCTGCGCGTGGAAGCGCGTATTTTCGGCGCGGATCGGGCAGTGATTTAGCGGCTGCGCGCGCGCTTACGGCTAACGAACTGATTGTTTGTACGGCGGACCCATACGGTGTCCAATGCGCCTCGTACGCTTGCTGATGGCGATCTCCATGCTCGGTTTCAATAAAGTGCTGAGCGAGACCTTAGTTCTTCCAAAATCGCCGCCACTTTTTCGAGTTGTTCGGCGATGTACTCTATCCTTTGGCGAGTCGCGGTTTCGTTGATCGCGCTGTTATGAATCTCACCAATACGCTTTGCCAAGCGCTCGATACATTGCTCGTGTGGTTGCTCTTCCACTCGCGCATCCTTCGCTGCGCCTTCATAAAAGGGAGCCGCGCCGGCCGGGTGAAGGTGTCCCGGTTTTCGCCCCGTCGGGCTAGGCGCAGCAATTGGATGATGCAAACCCTCACGCGCTAATTTTTAATCGCGTCTAGCGCTTCCCGGTGCGTTCTATTCGGTGAATTCGGGCATCAATGTCTTCACCTTGTCGAACATCGCACGCCGATCCGCACGCAGGAATTTTCCGTAGTGCTGCTCGATCATGCGCACACTCGTTCCGCAGTTTTCGGCGAGCACTTGAATATTCACTCCGGCGAGTAACGCAGCCGAAACGTGGGAATGGCGCAACGCGTAGAACGTCGTTTCGTTGGCCAGATTCGCGGCCTTCACGGCTGCGACGAAGGGCCTTTGATGATGGTTCTTGCCCCACTGCGAACCGTCGTCGCGCGGAAGTAGCAAAGTATTAGCCGGTCGGCCCAAGGCGAGCGATGCGAAGAAGGCGACGGATTCGCTCGATAGATAGACCGTGCGCCCGCCCGTCTTGCCGCCGCGTATTTCCAGCGTGCCGGTAGCCTGGTCGAAGTCGTGGACGCGCAGCGCCGTAAGCTCGCCATAGCGCGCGCCGATCAGCAGCGCCGCCTGTACGAGCCGTTGAAACGAGAGCGGCGAGCAGTGCTTGAGCAGCAGCCCAGGTTGTGCACCCGTCAGGAATATCTTGCGAGCCGTGCCGCCTTCCAGCCGGCTCACTTGTCGCCATTCCGAATCATCGGCAATCAGCCGATCTACTTTCCAGGCTCTATTCAAAGCGGCCTTTAATACCGTCATCACTCGATTGACGGTATCGGGTTTGCGGGTTTTCGCCGCTTCCTTTTGCCAGTCGGTGATGTCGGTCGCTCGTAGTTTGGCAAGCTTGATCGCGCCGAATACCGGCTTGAGAATACCTTCGACGCGCGACTCAGTATCCCTTAGCGTGGATTCGGGGTTTGCCGACTTCACGTGCGCCAAGTAACGATCCAAAACATAAGCGACGGTGTGGCTACCAGGCGCCGCTGTCGGCATCCTGAAGACCTTACGCGCCTCATCGAGCGCCGTCTTATAGGTGAGACCATTGCTGTCGCTCAGGTCATCGGCCGCGCCAAGCGCGTGAAGGTCGTACGGCCTATCCTTGCCTGGTACTCGGGCGATCCACGATCCGCCGGTCTTGCCCTTGCGATATCCGAGCGCGCAGCCGCGCACAATCGGCACCCAATAGGGTTCCCGCCGTTGTTTCAGTTTGGCCCGGCCCGAGGCCGATCCTAGGTTACCGCCGTTCTTGATTCGCATGTCGTACGGATGTTGTACGTAAAAAACGTAGAAAAACATCGTAACACAAGCGCGGACGCCAGTACACTAAGCTATTGAAAGAAAAGAGACTTAATGGATGCCAAAAAACGCCGGTGGACGCTAAAAACTCTCTTTCACGGCGGTAACGGGGGTTCGAATCCCCCTGGGGACGCCAATATAAAGCCATGATTCGTCATGGCTTTTTTATACATTATCGTGACTGATCGATTCCTAAAATCTGCAAAGTTTGGCGCTATCTTTTGGTCTAAATTTTTAGCAGCGGTCCGGAATAAAGCACCGGCCCGCTCGGCGCGCCGGTAGACGATCCGCCTTTCGGTTCTAAGCTCACCGCCAAGGCGGGAATATCCGGCATTGTGTTTGCGGATTGCGCGGCCAGCTTCAATTTGATGGCGCCGGATGCGGCAATGAGGCCTAGGGATTGCGGTGCGCCACCCTTGGGCAATGACCAAAGCTCAAGTGAGCGGTCGGCGGCAAGATCCGGCGCGTGAATGATCTTGATTTCCAGTTCACGTTTACCACGCGTGTACCTGACGGTCATAACCGGTTGGTGCGTCGAATCGGCGAGCACGGCGACATAGGTCGGGGCCGCATCACGTTGCGGTGCAAAACCGAAAAATAGCAGTAACG
>JANNFT010000306.1:0-3745 GCA_031380185.1 Pseudomonadota bacterium | reverse complement strand
CTTGTTCGTTGTACCTGAATCGAAATGTTGCCATTCGAGCGACATCGATTCCGCAAAACTTAAGTACATAGTTAAAGTCTGTTGCGCTGCAAAAAAGCGCTGCCATCTGATTTGATCGGACGCTATAGAAGTCCAAGCGCTGCCCGCATTGGCGGAGCGTCCGATCAGATTGGGTGAACCAATAAACCTAGAAACGACAGTTGACCGCTGCGTTTTCGACAGTCAGAAGATAGTCGCGCGTCTGGCCACGCCGGCAATCGATCGGCGTCGGCGGCGCTGAGGGTAAATTGCCGCAACTTTTCGGCGCACCGCACCAGTACGCGTTTAGAATTCAACCCGGCAGCCGCAAGGCCGACGCATTCTCCCATTTCGATTTTTGCGCCGCGGCGGACGCCTTTGGCAAGGTCGGCGGATTCGCGCACCTCGATGTTTTGATGTCTTATTAAAAGATGTTATGATGTTTGAATGAGAACGACGCTGACACTCGATGAGCCGATCGCCAAAGCGTTGAAGAACGCCGCGCATCAATCCGGTAAGCCATTCAAACAAGTGGTTAATGAAACCTTGCGAGCGGGATTGAAGGCGGCAAAGGTCGGGGTGGAGTCGGCGCAAACTTATCGACTCAAACCAGCCGCACTTGGCGGACCGCTTGCATCGGTTGATTTGGATAAAGCGTTGCGAATTGCCGATGCGCTCGAGGAAGAAGAATTGCGCCGCAAGCTCGATCAGCGCAAATGATTTTGGTCGACGCTAATCTTCTGATTTACGCAGTCGATAGTGATTCTGTTCACCATAAAGCCGCACGGCGCTGGCTCGAAAAATCGCTGTCGGGAACTTCGCAAGTTGGGCTGGCGTGGATCGTTTTGCTGGCTTTTCTGAGAATTACCACTCATCCGCGCATTATGCAATATCCGCTGCTGCCGGATGCCGCGCTGAATTATGTCGGCGAATGGTTGGCGCAGCCCAGCGTTGTCAGCGTAGCGCCGGGCGAGCGACACTGGCCGATTTTGCGGCAAATGATGTTGTCTTCCGGTACGGCTGCGAACCTGACGTCCGACGCCCACCTCGCTGCGCTTGCAATCGAGCACGGCTACGCGGTGTATTCAGCCGATCACGACTTCAAGCGGTTTTCCGGATTGAAGCACGTCAATCCGTTGGCTTAGGTAGGCCCGACGATTGCGACGTGCTTCGCGCCGGACCCCGCATGGATAATGCCTCATAGTCATGCAGCGGGGCAGGTGGGTATTGCCTCCCGGCGAGGCTAAGGCGCAGGATTGGTGTAACGCAAATGTGTCGCTTCGATCTCTTTCAAACAGTCGTCCGATAGTGTGACGTACTCGCTCTTAACATTTTCCTTAAGTTGATCCATGGTCGTTGCGCCGATGATGTTGCTCGCCATGAACCAACGCTGGTTGACAAACGCCAACGCCATGGTCGCGCCGCTCAGACCGTATTTTTTTGCGACGTCGACATAGGCTTGCGAGGCGGGTTTGCCATTGACCTTTTCGTAACGCTGACCGAATCCGGCGTAGATGTTGCAACGGCCGCGTCCCTCCGGCGTGAGATATTTTCCGCTGAGATGGCCGAACGCCAACGGGCTATAGGCGAGCAAAGAAACATTTTCGCGATGGCAAGTCTCGGCCAGGCCATATTCGTAAGTTCGATTCATTAAGCTGTAGGCGTTTTGTATCGATGCCACGCGCGGCAAGTTGTGTTGTTCCGCCATACGCGTGAACTGGCACACGCCCCACGGCGTTTCGTTCGATAACCCGACGTAGCGAATTTTTCCTGATTTCACATGTGCGGCCAACGCTTCAAGCTGCTCGCGGATCGGCGTGCAATCGCGTTCGCGCGACGGGTCGTATTGATAGGCGCCGAAAATCGGCGTGTTGCGATCCGGCCAATGGATTTGATAGAGATCGAGATAATCCGTTTGCAAACGCTTAAGGCTGTCGTGCAACGCGAGGTCTATTTGTTCTTTGTTGACTTTCGAACCGCCGCGAAGGTAGGTGAAATCGGGGCGCGGGCCGGCAATTTTTGAAGCAACAATGAGTTTTTCCCGTTGTTGTTTTTTTAACCACGTGCCGATGTAGGTTTCAGTCTTGCCATAACTCTCCGCGGTCGGCGGCACGGCATACATCTCCGCGGTGTCGATGAAGTTGATGCCATTGGCGACTGCATAGGTCAACTGTTCGTGGGCGTCTTTCTCAGTATTTTGTTGGCCCCAGGTCATGCTGCCCAGACAAATTCGGGAAACAACAAGATCGCTGTTTCCGAGTCGATTCATTTTCATTGACTGCCTCCGCGGCGATTACAGTTAATTGGAGGAGCAATAGTAATGGATACTAAGATCGAGTCAAGTTTTGTTGAGGTTCGTAAGAATTTCGGTAACGTTAACGGCTATGCGACAACTCGACCACCCGCCGCCATCGCAGCGATGGCTTTGGCTTGATGCATGTCCTTGGTGTAGCCGGAAGCAAAGAGGCAGCACGCTAACTGATTCAAGATGGGGTGAGTAATCGCTGCTTCGCCCGCTAGCGCTTGTTTGATCCAATCCACGGTGGAATTCAGATTGACACTGTGCGGCGTGCGCATGGCGGTGTGGTTGCGAGCGTTCTCGGCGTCAAAAAGCACCACATTTTGACCATTGTCGATAAACTCCAACGCCGGCCGGCAGGTCGGATTTGCGAAAGGCTCACCTTCGGTGCCGCAGAATAACAAAGCGCGACACCCGGTCGTGCGCAAGACCTCGCGGAGCATGTTCGCTTGGCCGCTATCAGCTACGTTGGTCAGATACACGCCTTGCCCGGCGAAAGGGTCGAGCAACGTAATCGGGAAATAATTCTGGTTTGTCAGTCCTAGCCGCGTTCGCAGTGCGAGCAATTGCGCGAGGCCAGGACTCAATACCGCGGTTGGCACGAATGCGAGCGAATCATTATCCAACAAAGATTGCGCATGTTGCGCCGAGCCACTTGGGAAAATATTGAACTCGCGAAGAACATAGGCCGTCGCCACGCACCGTACCCCTCCAGTGTTCCGTGCAGCAGCACAGGTATCTCATAACGCTGCAACAGTAGGGCTAGCAAGGGCGTTAGGTTGTGAAACTGTGTCGTCGCGGAATAGGTCGGGATCACGATCGGGCGCAATTCGCTGTGCGGTGGCCGTAACCGCGTGACACGCGCCATCAACGCGCGCTGCACCCCTAGCATTTCGTGCAATGACGGCGCGCGCGTGTGCGAATACGCAACGAGTGCGCCGGTCTCCAATTCGGGCAGCCCGACATCGAACAAGGCCGAATAGAGGGCGTGGGCAGAGGCCTCGTCCAGACCTTCCAGCGCGGTAGCGTCGCTTGCGAGTGATTTGAAATAGGGTGAGTAATTCATTGCCGTAACAAATTTTGGCGTGTTCCGCAATTTGAGCAAAGCGTGTGCCATGCTTTTGCCGCCCTAACTCAATGAAAATAGGTGGTAATTCAAGCGCCGCCGGCAAAACGCGCGACATAGTGGTGCCGTTGGTCGAATTGATGCATCACGACGGTGCGCGAAGGCGATTGCAATTTGACCGCGACTAAATTAGCATTGGTCGATATGTTTAAACGAATAAACCAAAGGCCCGTATGGCAGTAGGACACAAGAAGAAAGTCGCCAACCCGGCTCAGGCGTTCCGCGATTGCCTACCGTTGTTTCAGGCGTTTGGCGACGTTGGGCGGCAAGACATTATCTTGTTGTTGGCTGAGGTGGAATCG
>JANNFT010000264.1:0-1540 GCA_031380185.1 Pseudomonadota bacterium | reverse complement strand
TAAGCTTTGGCCATTACTCACCGGCGTCCACCGTTATGAAAAAGTCGTGTCCACGCGCAATCGCGGTCATGGCGAATACATCCGCGCGCCGATTCTTGCATATTTGATCGAGACCGCCAACGGACGCATTTTGTACGATGTCGGCTGTGACTATCGCAAGATTGCCGATACGGCGTTGCGCGCGAAATTTTTCGATCCGATGCGGCCGCTGTTCGATCCGCCGACCATGCGTGACGAGCAGCGCATCCCGCGCTATTTGGCGCGTCTCGGGCTTGGGCCGACGGATATCGACGTGGTGTTTATCGGCCACTTACATTTCGACCACGCCGGCGGCATTTGCGATTTGCCCGGCTGCGAAGTTCATCTTCAGGCCGATGAGCTGGCGGCAGCGCGTAGCGGCTTGGACGACGGCGTCTTCCCCGATGAACTGGCGACTGCCGATCAGTGGCATTTGCAAATTGGCGAATACGCGGTCGCACCCGGCGTGCACGCCATCGCCAGTCCGGGCCACACGGCGGGCCATATGTCGTTGCTGATCGAATTGCCGAAGGGCCGGCCGGTGATTTTGTGCGGCGACGCCGCCGATCTAACGGAGAATCTCCGAGACGAAATCGCGCCGGGCTATTGCTGGCAAGGCAATGAAGCCTTGGCGCTCGCCAGCATCCGCACGCTAAACCAACTGGCCCGCGACGAAAATGCAGAGCTCTGGCCAAACCACGACATTGTATTTTTTGAGAGTTTGCCGCCGTTTCCTGTCTGGCGGGATTGAACTGTAGAGCTGGCATCGCCACCACGTACAGCAATGCAGGAACCTCGATTGGTATTCGTTATACCTACGCCGACAACTCTGCCGCAGGATTGAACCCAAATGTCGAATCCTCACGCGACCCGCTTTGAGTGTGAATTTCTACGACCCCATCCTCAGCTACGAGCCAAACTTCAATCGCACCCAGGTTCAGATAGAGTGCCGTCTTGGAACGCAGTTTTATTTCTGACTTTGACCGCGAGACGACTTCGACACAGATTTCCGGGGCTTTGCGTAACACCACGTCGGACCAATGCTGGGCCAGAAAGGACTCCGAGCACCACCCAACATCGGGAACCTTGATACCGTCGTCGGTCAATGTAGCGAGTTCGGGCATTGCTTCACCGCCGAGTTTTTGTTTCAGCAAGTGCGTGACGCGGCCAACCATTCTAGAATGCTTTGTTTGCGTTGGACTCATGCGCACCACACCCCACGCGTCGGTTTCAATTTTGTAGGCAATACCGGCAAGAGTTTCGTCATTGCACAATGCCTCCCACGCCCGTTGGTGCTCATCGAGCGTAAGGGGTTCGCGCCTAAACTGAATAGCTGCACCCATGAAGTCACCGCAATTTGATAACAAATATTATAACGTTTCGAGTCAGGCCGCGCATCTTTGTAGTCCGTAAAAATCCGATCGCGACCACGGCGAATAGTTCCGCGCGCCGATTCTTGCGTATTTATTCGAGACCGCCGGCGGACGCATTTTGTACGATGTCGGCTGCGACTAGCGCAAAG
>JANNFT010000256.1:0-7340 GCA_031380185.1 Pseudomonadota bacterium | reverse complement strand
CTGAATCGAAAGTTGGCGATTTCGCTGTACCCGACCAACGAAGTTAGTTTCCTTGTCGAGCCGGAAAAGCGCGGCAAAAAACCCGAGGAATTCGCAGGTTTGGCAAAAGTGAGAGTCGATCAAGATGGCGTCTACCGATTTTCTACGGTGGTTGCATATTGGGTCGAGATTGTTTCGGCCGATGGAAAGCGCATCAAATCGAATAAATTCGAGATGCAATCGCAGTGTAAGAAAATATTTAAAAGCGCCGCGTTTCCGCTCAAGGCCAACACCGACTATTGGCTGCAATTGAGCGCCAGCCGAAACAAAGACAGCGTGATCATCATCACTAAAGAGCCTTGATCAATGCCTGTAGAGCCGCACCAGCATTGGGCCTCGGGTCATAAGTGCGCAGGCCGAATTGAGCGATGGTTGCAATTGCGTGTATCCGCCACAATCACTCAAACTTGAAGACTGCAGCTCGCCCGGTCTCGGGTCCGAGTTGTACATTGTCGAAGGCGATTCCGCCTCAAGCGCCGTATGCCGCGTTCGCGATGCACGTCACCAGGCGGTATTGCCCATGCAAGGGAAACCGCTTAATGCAATTCGCGCGACGCCGAAGAAAGTTGCGGCGAATCCTTGGCTTCTAGCGTTGACCGCTGCGCTGGGAACCGGTATAGGCGATGCGTTTGAAATTCGAAAAGCGCGCTATGACCGCGTAATTCTATTGATGGATCCCGATGCCGATGGCATTCACTGCGGAGCGTTATTGCTAATGTTCTTCCATCGTTGGATGCGGCCCTTGATCGAAAATGCTCGTATCGTCATGGCGCGGGCGCCATTGGCTACGATTCGTCTGGGCGCCGAACAAATACATGTTCGTTCGGAAGCGGAGTATCGCGCCGAGTGCGAACGGTTGCGCAATTCGGGAATATCAAACTTTGCAACGAATCGCTATCGAGGTTTGGCGGGAATGGACTTGAGGGTACTTGCCGCGACCTGTGTTAATCCGCAGACGCGCGTTCTATTGTCCATGGGAACCGCCGATGCTGATTCGGCAATAGCGGTGTTTGGCGGTGATTCATTATCCGGAACCCAGAGGTAGGCTAGAACGAGCGTAGCGGATCCACCGCTCAACTGCCTACATGTTATTGCGCAGTCCAGCCGCCATCGACAATCAAATGAGTGCCGGTAATCATCGCTGCGGCGGGTGAGGCCAGAAACACCGCGGCGGCCATGATGTCTTCCAATCGCGCCATTTTCCCCATCGGAATTTTCGACATGACGAAGGCTTGCTTTTCCGCTGTGTCGACAACGCGGCGCACTAGTGGCGTATCGGTAAACGTCGGGCCGATGCTGTTGACTCGAATTTTTTGCGGGGCGAGCTCCACGGCCATCGCCTTGGTCAGACCTTCTAACGCATGTTTAGTCATGCAATAGACGGTTCGATTCGGCGAACCGACGTGGCCCATTTGCGACGACAAATTGATAATCGCGGCGTCCGCCCGTGACGAATCTTCCAGCATTTTTCGCGCGGCGGCCTGCGCAACTACAAACGCCGCACGTACGTTGAGGTCTAACATCGCGTCGAGATGCTCGTCGGTGACATTGACGAATGGCTCGGGAAAATTGGTGCCGGCATTGTTGATCAAGATATCCAGTTGCGGCAACGCCGATATCACCTGCCGAATCGCAACCGACTCAGTGACGTCACAAACCAACACGCGTGAACGTCCACCGCGTTTTGCAATTGACACGGAAGTTTCCTCTAACGTCAACTGCGTTCGGCCGACTAACAATACCTCGGCGCCGGATTGCGCCAGACCCATTGCGATCGCAGCGCCGAGTCCGGTTCCCGCGCCCGTCACCAGTGCGACTTTTCCGTCGAGCCGAAACGAAGGGAGTTTTAGTTGTTGATTGTCGTCGAGTGTGTCCACTGCTTATGCCGCGACTTTTTTCAGGCCACCATAACGTCGCACGCGCAGATCCGCCTGCTCTTTGTGGCCCGCGAATCCCTCGAGCGCACAAAGCCTAGAGCAGACTTCGCCGATGGCGGCGCTGGCTTCCGGCTTCACTTTTTGGTAGGTGCAAGTTTTGATGAATTTGCCGACCCACAGGCCGCCGGTGTAGCGCGCTGCTTTGCGCGTAGGCAGCGTGTGGTTGGTGCCGATGACTTTGTCGCCGAACGAAACATTGGTTTCCGGACCCAAGAATAATGCGCCGTAATTGCTCATGTTCTGCAAAAAATAGTCGGGATCGCGCGTCATCACCTGCACGTGCTCCGACGCGATGCGATCCGCTTCGCGCACCATTTCCGCTTCGTCTTTGCACAGGATGATTTCGCCGTAGTCGCGCCACGCGACGCTTGCGACGTCGCGAGTTGAGAGAATTTTCAATTGCCGTTCCATTTCAGCGGGAACCTCGCGCGCCAGTTTTTCGCTTGTGGTCAGCAAGATCGCCGGCGAATTCGGACCGTGTTCCGCTTGACCGAGGAGATCGACCACCGCCATTTCCACATCGCACGTAGCGTCGGCGATGATCAATGTTTCGGTTGGACCCGCCAGAAGGTCGAGGCCGCAACGGCCGAACAATTGGCGCTTCGCTTCCGCGACGTAGGCATTGCCGGGGCCGACTAACATGTCGACCGGCTCAAGCCCACCCATGCCCAACGCCATCGCGCCGATCGCTTGCACACCGCCCATCACATAGATTTCATCGGCGCCGCCCAAATGCATCGCGGTGATGATCGCCGCCGCGGGCTTACCTTGGAACGGCGGCGCGCACGAGACGATGCGCTTGACACCGGCGACTCTCGCCGTGACGATGCTCATGTGTGCGGACGCGAGCAACGGATATTTGCCGCCCGGCACATAGCCGCCGATGGAATTTACCGGAATATTTTTGTGTCCCAAGATCACGCCGGGCATGGTTTCGACTTCCACGTCGCGCAATGCGTCCTTCTGGATTTGCGCGAAGTTACGAATTTGCGATTGCGCGAACTTGATGTCATCGATCGCTTGCTTCGGCAAACTTGCAACGGCTTTCTCAATGTCATTCGCGCCGAGCTTGAATTCTTTAGGCGCCCAGTTGTCGAATTTCTGTGAATATTCGCGCACTGCGGCTTCGCCGCGTTTGCCGATATCATCGAGAATTTGTTCGACGGTTTGGCGGACTTTCGCGTCCGTTTCTTCGCGTTGATCCGACAGCGCGCCGCGCTTGAGCCATTCAGCCATGATGTTCCTTTGTTACGAGTTCATTGAAATTTAGAATGACTTTCTCCAAAACCTCGATGTTTTGCTCCTCCCCTTGAAGGGGAAGAGGCCGCAATTGATCCGCCTCACTTTTTAGTTGATAGCACGCTTGATCGCCTTTTCGCCTTCAACCACCAACGGGCCATCGCGATGCATCACAATCAGTGCTGGGCCGCGAAACTCGTAAATCGTTTGATCTGTCGAGTATCGAACCACGAGTAATGCACCGCGATCCAGCATCACCAGCTTGTTCGTGTAGAGTTTGGCGCCGACTTGCAGTTCGTGCCGTCGCGGTTCACCGGCTGTGCCGCCACTGCCTTTGAGTTCCAGCACGTCCGCGATGGTATCGCTGGCGTGCTCGTCCGCTGCCGCGACATTCACAGCGAAAATGAAAAAGAAAATGAGACGAAATCCGCGCGCGAAGTTCATTTCACGCGGCAACGCGGACCGGCGCTTCCGGCACGTACATCGGTACCACATACGGCCCTTCCGGAACAATCGCAACACGGCGATCACCGCTGTCGCGTACGCTGGCGGCAATCGCTTGCTCGACAGAATCGATCACACGCACCCCCGTCAGAGCTTGCTGTTCCGCATTCAAGCCTTTCGTATACAACGAAACCGATCCGACTTTCATCGGTTTCAACTGCATTTGCGTCTGCCACTCGTCGATGTCGGCGTATCGTTTTTTGCTGATGTCGGCGAAAAATCCTTCGCGACCGAAGTCGATCAAGCGACGTTGCGCTTCGACGTATTCCGACGAACCCAGGCCTTCCGAGCAATCGGACGCGATAATCAAATTTCCACCCGGCTCTAAAATATCCAGCGGCCCGACCATGCCCTTCACGGTTTGGTAATAGGTCTTGTCGAGCGGATAACCCGCGGCGCTGGTGACGACAGTTTTGAAGCGTCGCGTCACCGGCACTTCGGCATAGTCGCGGCAATACGTGACCGCATCTAAATGACTTTGCACAATCTCGCCAAAATTCACGAACGACAAATTGCGATGCTCGTCGATCACGGTGTTAAGCGCATAAACCTTACCCAACATTTTTACGATTGCGAGCTGTTCTTCATGCAGCGGGTTGCCGTCGAGCACGCAGTTCGCCGCGCGCGGGTTAGCCATAAAGCGCGCGCTGTGAAAGGTCGTGATGGTTTCTTTATGGGCAACGCCGGGCGCGATCACCTTGCGGCCGCCGGACCAACCGGCCATGAAATGCGGCTCCACCAAGCCGGTCGCAATACGAATATCGGCCTCGACAAAACGCCGATCGAGCTTGACGGCGGTGCCGCGCGGCGTGACGCCAAGATCGACGTGATCGTCATCATTACGCGCGAAATGATTCGCGACCGTCACGGTGTTCATCACCCAATCGTCGCCCACCAACTCGCGCATTTCGTCGCCTTCGTTCGGACGATGCAAACCCGTCGCAACCAGGATCGTGATCTTGTCCGCAGCAATTCCCGCGTCGAGCAACTGACGCACCAAGATCGGCAGGAACAAACCATTCGGCACCGGCCGGGTGATGTCGCAGATGAGAATACAGGCGCTGCGCGCCGTTTTTGCCTCTTGCGACAGCGGCGCGACGTTGACCGGATCCGCTAGCGCGGCTTCGATCGCGCCTTTGGCATCGACGAGAAGCGGCATCGTTTTTTTGCGAATAATGGAAACTTCCCAATCGGGTGACAATTGAATCGGCAAAGTACCTTTGCCGTAGAGAAGTTCGATGTTCATGACGTTCGCTTGAAAAGCAGAAATAGAGGATTAAGCATACCACCTCTTGGAACGCATCAACGGGCGATTTCTCATGTCGTTTGAACGGTTTTTAAATGGGTATCTTTTGTTACCCAACTTCGCCGACAGGCCGCCAATATCTTTCGCAATACGGGCCTTCGCCTCCAATCTGTCCAGCGTATTGCCGAAGTCGAGACTCGCAATCCGAGCGGTCGAGATAGAATTCACTAAACTGGGATTTGTAGAGTTGGCAAGCCTCGATCTTGGTCGCCAGCTCGGCCTCAACCTGAATCAACTCGTGCGCAAATTTGCGCGGACTCACCACGGCACGGCGTTGGCGTCGCAGCAAAACCCAGAACCAGACGGTCACAACGCACTCAATCAAAAATCTAAACGGACTTCGGGAAAATTTCTGAGTGGGCGCCATCGACATCATCGCGCGGCCGGCTGCTCGCGCGGCGCGGGCCGAATTTGATGTCGGCATTGTTCCAAACTGCGCCAATCGGTGCGAAGTGAACTGGGGCAGCAGGCAATACGGCGTGTCTTCGTAGTAGCGGATCTTCAGTTTTTCACCGGCAAGTTCGCCCAACTCGTGGGTCAGCAAATGATCCACGTGCCAGCCAATCCCGAGAGGAACATAGATCGTGTCATAGCTGATTCCCCTAAGTAAATTATTGAGTTTACTTGCAATACCCGGAAGACTGATGCGATCTGAAGAATCAACGTTCGAAAAAATCCGCAGAAGAGACTTATAGGATTTGCCGCGCAACATTGCGTCGAGCTCGCCCAAGTATTGTATTTCGACTTTTAAATAATCGGCAACAAGGGATTCTTCATCACGACGATCGGTGCTTTTTCCATATTTTGAAAAAATGTTAACGATTAGAATGGGCTCGCCCGACTGAGCTAGCTTCGCGATCAATCCACCGCAAGAAAATACGGCATCGTCCAAATGCGGTGAGAGAAATACCGCTCGGTAGTGACTTCGCATCAGACTTGCGTTTGATGTTCGCCGGGCGCAGCGGAAAGCTCGCGGTACGCCTTTTCAAGTTGATCTACCATAGGACCCAATCGATAGGCCTGCGCCTTTTGTTTCCCGGCCGCGCCCATGCGCGCCCTTAGAGCCGCATCTTGGCTTAACGATAATAATCGCTGGGTCAATTCATCAGGAGAATCCGCGTTAACGATATAGCCATTGATTTCTGGGTCGATCAGCTCGGTTGCGGAAATGATCCGGTCGGTGACAATCACGGGTTTGCCAAACCACATCGCCTCTAGGGCAACGATGCTCTGGGTTTCTTCGATGGAAGGAAGGACAAACACGTCGCACGCGGCATAATACGGAGCCAAGGCCTGTTGCTCCAAATATCCGAGAAATTGCACCCGCGCGGAGATTCCCATTTTTTGACACATCTTTTTCAGTCGCTCTGCGTCCGGTCCCTGCCCGGCAATCCATAGGGTGGCGTCGGGCTGCTGGGAAAGTAGACTGGCAAAAGCCGAGAACAAATACGGCAGGTTTTTCTCGGGGCTCAAACGGCCTACATAATAAATGGTAAAACCAGGCCCCCGAGGAGCGGCAACGACGTTTGTTGTTTCGCCGAAAGCCACCGGGTTGGTAATGTAGCGCACTGGGTTGCGCACGCCTTGCCTGACAATCTGCGCAGCCAGTTTTTCCGAGGGCACGATCACTAAATTCATGCGATTACAAAATTCTATAACTTTGTTGGCAATTAGCTTTCGATAGGGCCTGATTGGCCACGGTTCGCTAATCAGTTCTGGCCTCATGTGATAGGTATAGATCTGGCGCATTCTCATAGTCGCGGCGACTCGCTCCGCTCGTTTCAGCAGAAATCCGAGGTAGTGATGGTGAATCAACGAGATGTCATTTTCTTTAAGAATCGCGCGAACTGTCGAGCGCGCCGGCAGTGCCTGATAGTAGCCATAAACCTTTATACTAAAGACTCGGCAGATCTTCACTCCCTGCCAAGTCTCTTCGTGAGGTTGACCTGGACGGCGGGCGGCAATAACGACTACCCGATAACCTCGCCGAGCCAACTCCTGACAGATACTCTGAACATGAACGCCGACGCCGGTGTAAGCCGGGAGAAAATCGTCGCAAATCATACAAATATTCGGTGTGCGTTGGCTCATCTCATTCGCTTTTTTTCGATAGCCCGAAGCATAGGCATCAATAGGGGGATTTGTCACTTCCGTTTGCGACTACGCGATTCCGCCGGGTCTGGCCGACCTTCGCTAAGGTTAGCTGTTTCGATACCCGAGAATGGGATTCTTCATGCCGCCTAGCCGGTGAGCAACATCCCGCGCCGCTTTGAAGGCATGCATTGCCGACAAGCAATATCCATGCGCCTCCTGGC
>JANNFT010000244.1:0-9163 GCA_031380185.1 Pseudomonadota bacterium | reverse complement strand
TTTTGCGCTTCCACGGCGCCGTTCTTAAATAACATCAGCGTCGGAATACCGCGAACGCCGAATTTGCGCGGTGTATCTTGGTTCTCGTCGATATTGAGTTTCATTACTTTAATCTTGCCGGCATATTCTTTCGCCACTTCATCCAGAATCGGCGCAATACTCTTGCACGGTCCGCACCATTCTGCCCAATAGTCGACCAACACAGGCGTATCGGAATTCAATACATCGGCTTGAAAGCTGTCGTCGGTTACTTTGTGAATATGTTCGTTCATACTGGCATCCTTCGGGAATTGAAAAAATGACACCGAATCTTTGTGTTACCGAAACTCGGTTTACTGATGGGGTTATTTGAAGCTTATGCTAACGAAATTCAAGGGGATTGGGAAGCGCGTTCTTTTGAGCGCCAATAGTCTCAAAAAAAATGCCTGGAGAGCCGCATGGATACTGGCTCTGGCCCTAGGCCACCCGGTCAGCCATGGCATTGCGAACGCCGCGCTACCCGTCGCGATGGGTAATACCGCCCTGCCCTCCCTCGCGCCGCTGCTCAAAGAAGTCACGCCGGCGGTCGTAAATATTTCCGTGCTGTCGAAATCGGCACTGGAAGACAATCCGTTATTTCGCGATCCATTCTTCCGGCGTTTTTTCGACGTGCCAGAAAAACGCGAACCGCAAGTCAGCGCCGGCTCCGGCGTGATTGTCGACGCGGTGAAAGGCTACGTGCTGACTAACAACCACGTTATCAGAAACGCTCAGCAAATTTTAGTGACTTTAAAAGATCGCCGCCAGCTCACGGCCAAACTTATCGGCGCCGATCCCGGCACCGACATCGCGCTGCTCAAAATTGAAGCGAAAAATCTTATCGCAGTTCCGATCGGCGATTCCGATGGTTTGAACGTTGGTGATTTCGTCGTCGCCATCGGCAATCCGTTTGGTCTCGGCCAAACGGTGACATCGGGTATCGTCAGCGCGCTGGGCCGAACCGGACTGAACATCGAAGGCTACGAAGATTTTATCCAAACCGATGCATCGATCAATCCCGGCAATTCCGGCGGCGCGCTGATCACGCTCAACGGCGAGCTGATCGGCATCAACACCGCGATCATCGGCCCGACCGGCGGCAACGTCGGCATCGGCTTCGCCGTTCCGACCAACATGGCGAAACAAGTCATGGATCAACTGGTGAAAAATGGCGAAGTACGGCGCGGCCGCATCGGTTTGGAAACGCAAGAAGTCACGCCCGATCTGGCGAAGGCGTTGAATATCGCAGTGAATACACCCTGCGCCATCGTCACCAACGTCGACGCCGGTTCAACAGCGGAAAAGGCCGGCCTCAAACCGCGCGACGTCATTATTGGCGTGAATGGCAAACCCATCCGCGGCTCCGCCGACGTGCGCAACCGCATCGGATTGATTCCGGTCGGCGAGCAGGTCGAGTTCAAATTTTTGCGCGGAGGCGCAACGAAAGTCACCAAAGTAAAAATAGAGCGCCCCTACGAAGTGCTAGGCACGAGCGGCGAAAGTTTGTCGCAATTGGCCGGCGCCGCCGTCTCCAACATCGTGCGCGGCATGCCGATGTATGGCCGAGTGGAAGGCGTCATCGTAGTCGGCATTGAACCGCGCAGCCCGGCGTGGCAACATGGCCTGCGCCCGGGCGATATTATTCTCGGCGTCAATCGCAAGAAAACCCGAACCATCAAAGAACTGACAGGATTGCTGCGCGCGGTCGAAGGACAAGTAGGCTTGTATATTCTGCGCGGCGATTCGACATTCGTGATCGTGATGAGATAACCCGCCCCCACTGAAGGGGAGGAAAATATTGCCAGGCAAATTTATTTAACCTGACGGTCAAACCTTGTCATTCCCGCGAAGGCGGGAATCCATACTGCCTTAGCAACCAGTGACGCTAAATGGATTCCCGCCTTCGCGGGAATGACAATTGGAACCGGATACCTGTCATGCATGTATTCCCCGTCAAATTTCCAAGGTCATGAATACGCTATTCGGATCCTCAACGTAGTCCGCAAACGGCCCGCAATATGAAACCCAAAACCGACATACGACTTTCCGGAGTCTTGAATCGTTCCCCGACTCAGTGCTCGACCTGAGTTTAATGTTCAGTGATCGCCAACGCTATCGGTGGGAACCGGCTGTTAGACACGTAGTTTGTCGTATTCACCGTGCGTGCCAATCCAAACCCATAGAAAGCCGCCGTCAATTTCAGTAGCGATCGCACGGTAGTACAAGCCAACGCGAACAGACCAAACGCCGCCGAGCTTCTTGAAATGCAATGAAGTATGAGACGGATCGGTTTTAAGAAATTGAAAACTTTTGTCAGCAATATCTCGAACATCGGCGGGCAAGGCGTTATACTTCGCCCAGAATTTGGGAGAAGCAAAATGCTTCAAAGGGCTGTGGACTGACCCGAGCGATGTGCCGTGGCCGCTTCTTGAATCAACGAGTCGAGCTTGCCGTTCTTTGAATCTGCTTGGATTTGTCGATCCCAGCGAGCATTTTCATGCGCCATGAACCACTCGCGGAAGGCGGCAAACGCTTTGTCGTCAAGTCGCTCTACTTCATGTTCAATCGATTCTATCTTGCTCACGGGACGCCCCCTAACGGGTTCAATTAGAATAATTTTAGCTGGATTCTGCCGCGAGCGCTTAACCATTATTTGTCGGACGCGTTGGTACGTGTATTCAGGCAAAAAACTCTATCAGCAATCGCGCCAACTCATCCGGCTGTTCCTCCGGAATCCAATGCCCCGCCCCCTCTACGATGCCGCCGCGCACATCATGCGCCACGCGCCGGCACGATTCCAGCACTTCCATGCGCCGCCCCCAGCCGCCTGCGCCGCCGAGCGCCAGCAGCGGCATCCCTAACTTTCCGTCGCGCTTGAGCATTGCTTCATTCTGCGCGATGTCGGTCGGAATATTCCGGTAATACTCAAAACCGCAACGCAGCGCTCCCGGCTGCGAATAGACACGCAAATACTCTTTCACGGCATCGGGCGAAATCGCGTCGCGTCGCGCGCCGTAATTTTCGTAAAACCAGCCGAGATAAATATCTTCGCGGCCTTCAATCAAACGCTCCGGCATGTCCAACGTTTCATGAAAACCATGATGCCAGCGCTTACCACCTTGGCTGATGTTAGCGGCACCGTCACCGGGAATCGATACGTCGATAATCGCAAGCTTGCGTACGGCATCGCGATGATGCACCGCCAACGAAAACGCCACCGGCCCGCCCCAATCGTGGCCCGCAAGAAAGAATTTCTTGTAGCCGAGTTTGCCGTTCACCAATTCCCAAACGTCGTTGGCGACGCTCGCGGAGTCGTACCCGGCAAGCGGCCTCGAAGTATCACCCAAGCCACGCAGATCCGGCGCGATCACGCGAAATTTTTTTGACAGTTCCGGAATCACTTCCCGCCATTCGTACCAAGTTTGCGGCCAGCCGTGCAGCAACACCAACGGCTCGCCTTCGCCTGCTGTGACGTAATGCATGCGGACTTGCGTTAGGTAGGCAAAGTGGTGGCGTAGCTCGGACATTGGATTTTCGCAATCGAAACGAAGATGAGAACTGAATTCTAATATGCCTGGCCACCGCGCGCATCCCACCTTGCTCGGCGCAGCGCCGCTGCCTCGCAGGCAACGATGCCGCTCGGCTCAATATTGATGACTGGCCAGCGCAGTGATAGAGTGTGTATTGCCAATAGGGCGCGTCTCGATTTACATTCGCGCTAGATCGGCGCAACGACAACGAATGGGTAATCCCATTCACACCACCGGAGGAGTGTCGTGGAGTACAAGACTGCTGGATGCCCCGACTGCAAGCCACTCGAACGTCGAACTGCTCTGAAAATGGCGGTCGGAGTTGCGCTCGGACTAAATTTCACTTCCGGTGCTAAGGCGCAAAACAACGATCCCCGCAACGCCCGGCCGCAGCCCGGCGACCGGATGGTGTTTGCCGACGGCGAACGTAAGGGCAACATTATTGCCGCTGCCGATCTCTTGGCCGGCGCGACGCAAATTCATGCATTTCCGGTGGATCCCACCAGCCAATTGGTTCGCGACGGCTCACGCCTGAATAAAATTCTGCTGATTCGTTGCGATCACGAAAGTCTAAACGAGGAAACGCGCCGTCGTGCGGTCGACGGCATAGCCGCTTACTCGGCCGTCTGCACCCACCAAGGTTGTGACGTTGGCGCCTGGGATGCCGAGACGAAAACCTTGTGGTGTCCTTGTCATGATTCGAAATTCGACCCGAGAGAAAATGGCCGGGTCGTCAGCGGACCCGCGCTCAAACGGCTCGCCGCCTTGCCACTGAAGCAGGTGGATGGGGAGTTAGCCGTTGCAGCGGGATTCAGTGGCCCGGTGGGGTTTCAGAACCGCTGAGCCTGGTGTGCGGTAACCAAAGTAGTCTAAACAGGAGGAAGTTGGTATGGACTCAAATCGAAACAAAGTTAAGTTAGCGTTGTTGCTCAGCGTGATCGGGTTCGTGCCGGTCGCTGCCGATGCGCAGGTCAGCAATTACAGCCCGGTCACCGATGCCCGGCTGCAGAACCCGGAACGCGAGAACTGGTTGATGTATCGCGGTAACTACGAAGGCTGGGGCTACAGTCCCTTGGATAGTATCAATAGCGGCAACGTTGCAAAGCTAATTCCGGTCTGGAGCTACGGCACCGGCGTCGGTGAAGGGCATCAATCCCCGCCGATGGTCAACAACGGGGTCATGTTCGTCACCACGCCGCAGAACCAAGTGATCGCGATGGATGCCCGCAGCGGCGATGTCCTATGGCATTACAAGAAGAGTCTTCCCGAAGACCTACTGCAACTGCACCCTACTAACCGTGGCGTCGCCTTATATGGCGACAAGGTTTATCTCGCTACTGTCGATGCTCACCTGGTGGCGCTGGACGCTAAGACCGGCAAAGTGCTTTGGGACAAAGTCGTCGACGACTACAAGAAGGGCT
This sequence comes from Pseudomonadota bacterium, assembly GCA_031380185.1. Classification (GTDB taxonomy): domain Bacteria; phylum Pseudomonadota; class Gammaproteobacteria; order Burkholderiales; family JALYOK01; genus JALYOK01. The sequence goes on along the minus strand of JANNFT010000244.1, from coordinate 4,194 downwards.
ACTACTGCACGTTAGCGCCGCTCGTCACCAACGGCAAAGTCATGGTCGGTACGTCGGGCGGTGAATTGGCGATTCGCGGCTTTGTTCAGGCATTCGATGCCAATACCGGGGAGACGTTGTGGCGCACCTACACGATTCCAGAGCCCGGCCAGAAGGGCGCGGAAACGTGGCGCGGCGACGATTGGAAGACCGGCGGCGGTTCGGTATGGATTCAAGGTACATTTGATCCGAAATTGAACCTGACGTATTGGGGCGTCGGCAACGCAGCCCCGTGGGCCGGTGACTTTCATCCGGGCGACAACCTCTACACCTCGTCCGTCATCGCGATAGAGCCGAATTCCGGCGCAATCAAAGCGCATCACCAATACCACTGGAACGACTCATGGGATTGGGATGAAGTCACGCCGCCGATGCTCATTGACGTGCAACGGGGCGGCAAGACAATCAAGGGTTTGGTGCATCCGGGACGTAACGGCTATCTGTGGCTGCTTGAGCGCGCGGCGGACAAAATTTCATTTGTCTCGGCCAAGCCCTATGTGACGCAGAACGCGTTCAAGAGCATCGACCCAAAGACGGGCCGCCCGGAGTACGCCGCAGAACATACACCGCGGAAAGGCACGCTGATCGATTTCTGTCCGTCGCTGTGGGGCGGGAAGGATTGGCCGCCTGCCGCGTACAACCCTAAAACAAAGCTCGTCTACATTCCGTCCAACGACAATCATTGCGGTAGCTTAAAGTCGAAGGCGGAAGAGCCCATGGTCGCCGGCGAACTGAAACTTGGTGTCGAGATTCCGGATATCAAAATGATCGTCGACCCAAACACCAAAACGATCGGCAAGCTGCAAGCCTGGGATATGGCCAAAGGAGAGCGGGTGTGGGCGCAAGACTTCGAGAGCCACAGTTTTGGCCCGGTGCTGACCACCGGTGGCAATCTGGTTTTCCAGGGCGGAACGAATGACCGCTACTTCCGCGCATTCGATGCGACCAACGGCAAGCAGTTGTGGCAATTCCGCACCAACTCGGGCGTAACCGCGGTGCCGATGTCGTACATGGTCGACGGCGTCCAATACGTGGCGGTGCAGTCGGGTTGGGGCGTCGATGCAGAACGCATGCAAGGATCGCTGATTGCAGCCGGCTACAAGCGCAAGAACTACGATCCCAACGTGCCGATTCCTCAAGGCGGCGTGCTCTGGGTGTTTGCGGTCAGCAAGTAACGGCAAGTAGATTTTGGGTGCTAGCGGGGCGGTTGCCGGGGATCGCGGCCGCCCCACGCAGCCGCCGGTGGTTCACTAACGCGCGATGTATTTGCGGTTTAAAATTTTCCCTACAGTACAATGATGGCAACGAATCACGCCGCGCAGCCCACATGAAAATAGACAAGTACGAATCCGACACCACGAAATTTATCCGCGAACTGCTGGTGAAAAATCCTGAGATCAAGGAAGATCAAAAAAAGGCCCGAGCCATGTGGTGGGATAAAATCTTGGATTTGAAAGATCTAAAGCGTCAGCGTGAATCGGAAGTTGAGCGCACCAGTTACGTTTATTACGATACCGCGATTGAGCCAGAAGTCAAAAAATAACCGAGCTGTTATTCCCGCGAAGGCGGGAATCCATTTGGCGATTCCAAGTCAGCATGGATTCCCGCCTTCGCGGGAATGACAACTGGAACGGTTATCGAAATTTCAAGACGCCGTTTGATTTTCAGGTTCAAGCGCCTCCACAAACGCCGCCCGCCGCAACAACAGATCTCTTGCATGCTGTATTTCCGCTTTATCAAGCTGTTCCAAAAACTGAATCTCCCCCTGAGCCATGATCGCGACCGGCACGCCTTGGCGATACAACAATCGGTTGTTGCCGATGGCCGCGAGCTTATCGCCCGGCGTGATGATGCCGACGAGATTGAGCGGATCGGCGCCGCTGACCGCGGCCCAATCAACTTTTTCCGCGTTACGCCGGACGTCGCGCAAACTTTCTAGCGCTTCCGGTAACGCGAATTGTTCACCGCTCATGCCCGCCACGAAGCGCCCGCCGCGAATTTCGCCGCGCGCTTCCAGGCGACGCAAACACCGGAGCAATTCGCGCCACGGCGGCAAGCTGCCGGCCTCGCGCGCAAGCAGCCGCCAAAACACGACGCCGTAGCGCTTCAGCAAAGTGCGGGTGACGTGTTCGATCGCGGCCGCGTGAACTTCGCCGTCCGGCGCGGTAGCAGCGCGCCGCAGCAACGACCAGCGCCCGGCGTCCTCGATGCCAAAAATCGCGCTGCGGCGCTTACGGCCGGTGGAGCCGAACGGCTTGCGCTTGTGCGTCGGCATGATCAGCGCGCGTAATCCGCCGAAGCTGTCGGCGTTAACTCGACCCGACGCGACCAATTCTCCCAACGCCGCTTCCGTTTGCGTGCGCAATAATCCCGTTGCCGAAACAATCTCGTCAAAAAATGATGCGCCGTGTTCACGCAAACTTTCCGCGACTCGCGCCGCGTTGGCGGACAACGGCGTTTGCTCGACGCAGCCATGCCACAGCGCCCAAGCTTGCGCATTGCGCCGACCTAAAATAGCAACGGGTGTAGCACGCACCGGCGCACGAATCGGGCCTTCCGATTTTGGAATCGCCAAGCGCATCCATGCCACCCGGCCGCTCAAACTCAACTCATCCAGCCACGCCGGATCGTAGTGCTTCACACGCGCCGACAGCAAATCCATTTCCCATGCGCCCGCGGCGGCCTCGAAACCTTCTAATTGCGAAATCACCGCGCTGACCGCATCCGCGCCGTCGATCTGGGTATCGGTGCTCACGCGCTGCCAACGCAATAAGAAACGCAAAAAATCTTTCACGTTTACCGGCTCGATTTCCTGGCGTAACCGCTTTAATGTGTAACGATGAATTCGCGCCAGCAAACGCCGTTCGCACCATTCTTCTTCGTTCGCGTGCGGCGTGAATCGTCCGCGCAACACCAGTCCCTCGCTTTCCAACGCCAGCAAGGCGATGTCGATTTCACTCGCCGGTAAATTCAACGACTGCGCCAATGTCACGGTGGTCACCGGTCCAAGCGCAGTGAGGCGGCCGCGCAGAATTTCGATCAGTGCGGTTTCGCGCGTCCATTCTTGTCGCAATTCTTCCGGTGTCGCGATGTTCGGTTCGACGCTTGCAGAATCAAACAGCGCCCGCATCTCGGCCAAGCGCTCGGCTGCAACCCAGCATCCATGCGGGTCTTGTTCGGGCTGCCCGAACCGCCCAGCGCGACGCGCGCAGGCAAGTTGCCGCAGCCATTGCAACCAATGCGGATTCGCGTTTACTTCGGCGTCGCTCAGAAAACCCACATTCAACAACGCGTCGTGCAATTCGTCGGCGTTAGACGGATCGGGCCAAATCTCCGACTTCAGCCGCGCGATGGCCTCTGCGTCAAGCTGGCCCAAGTCCGATACGTGTTCGGGATCGCTCCAGCGGCGCGCCGACACCGCTTGCGTACGCCGCTCTTCCAGCGGCGCATCGTCGAGGAAGGTGTAGGGTTTGGAGGTCAGAATTTCTTGCGCGAGCGGCGATGGTTGCATCGTGTCGCGTGCAATGATATTCACATCGCCCGATTCTATTTTTCGCAGCAATGATTCGAAACCGTCGATGTCCATCGCTTCGTGCAAGCAGTCATCGATGGTTTGTTTCACCAGCGGATGATCGGGAATCTTGCGCTCGCCGACCAGGTTTTCCGCGCAGGCAATTTGATCGGGAAATACTGCGGCGATGAGGTCTTCCGCAGCCATGCGTTGCAACTGTGGCGGGACTTTCTTGCCACCGCGAAAGCGCGGCAGTGCCAGCGCGATAGTCGCGTTCCAGCGCCAGCGCGAGGCGAACATGGGCGCGGCGAGCAAGGCTTGCACCAACACATCGCGCACGCTGTTGGAATGCAGATAGCGCTTCACTTCTTCCAGCGGAAAACTGTGGCTGGTGGAGAGCGATAAGACGATGGCGTCTTCGGTTGCCGCCGCTTGCAACTCGAAATTGAATTGACGGCAAAAACGTTTGCGCAGACTCAAACCCCAGGCGCGATTAATTCGGTTGCCGTAGGGCGAATGGATCACCAGTTGCATGCCGCCGGATTCGTCGAAGAAGCGTTCGAACACGATGGTATCTTGCGTCGGCAAACAACCGAGCGCCTGATGGGCGGCGCGCAAGTAGTCGAGCAATTGCCGCGCGGCAT
>JANNFT010000227.1:0-2490 GCA_031380185.1 Pseudomonadota bacterium | reverse complement strand
TAAACCGACAGGCTCGCTTTTTACAACCCACATTCATCGCGAACCCGAGCATGAGTGAGTTAGGAGTAAAAATGACGTCTATCCGAATTTTGATGATCTGTTTGCTGGGTCTGGCTTTTAGTTTTATGCATAGCGAAGGCGCTAATGCTGCGAGCGCGGCGCGTGGTAAATCGTTATATACCGTTACACCGAGTATTGTAGGTACTGGTGTAATCAATTGCGCGGATTCAAATTGTCATGGGTCGATGCCGTCGACCAAAAACATGATAGCTAATGGTAAGACTGCGTCGGTAATCCAATCCGCGATCAATGGTAACGCAGGCGGTATGGGGGTGTATGGTCCGGTTGGCGGTGCTGCACCGCGTTTGACCACTACAGACCTCGCGGACATCGCAGCCTACATTACAAGCCCAAGCTCGGCCATTCTGCTCGCATCGACGGCCGCGCTGGCGTTCTCCCCCGTGTTACTAAACGCTGCTGCACCAACGCAGAACATAACGGTGACCAACGACGGGTCGGCCAATCTCAATGTCACGTCAGCGCTAACCAGCGGCGCTAATGCGGCAAATTTCACTGCATCTCATAATTGTACGAACATTGCATCCGCGGCCACCTGCACGATCACCGTGACCATGTTAACAACGGTCGGTGGTTCGAAAACGGCAACGCTGACGATAGCCTCGAATGGCGGCGCCTCTAAGTTGGTCGCCCTCAGTGGCACAGTGAGCGGCACACCGAGCGCCAGTTTCAATGCTCCGGGTGGTGGGCTTACTTTTCCCGACACCATCATAGGCGGGACAAGCGTAGCGAGCAACTTGCCGGTAGTAACGCTGACAAACAACGGTTCTGCGCCATTAAACATTTCCGCACTGACGGCGTCGACCGGCTTTAACCTGAACCTAACGCTCGGTACTGCATGTAAAGTGGGTACACCGGTCGCGGCAGGGCAAAATTGTACGCTCAGCGTCAGATTTGCGCCCGGTTCGGCGACGCTGATCAATGGATCACTCTCGATCGCACACAATGCGGCCGCTAGTCCTTCGACGATTAACCTGAGCGGCACAGGGCTAGCCTCGACCACGGCTGCAGCCGCGCTCGATAAATCGTCGCTATCCTTCGGCGACCACACTGTGGGAACTACCAGCGCTACTCAGACGGTCACGCTGACCAGCAGTGGTGCGAGTGCCTTAACGATCACCAATATTCAAAGCAGCAGCACCGAGTTCATCCGAACTGGCACTTGCGGCGCCGGGCCGCTGCCTGTGAATTCGACGTGCACCATCATTGTCGCCTTCACGCCTGCGAGCATTGGGTCGAAGAACGCAAGCATCACCATCACCGACGATGCCGGCAACGTTCCGGGGTCGACGCAAATTATCGATCTTTCCGGGATGGCTGTGGCAGTGGCGTTGCCCGCACCGAGTCTGACGGCTACATCATTGACCTTTAGTGACCAGAGCCTCAATACCGCCAGCCCAGCGCAAATCGTGACGATAACCAACACCAGTCCTAGTGAAGCAATAGTGCTAAGCGAAATATCGAAAACAGGCGTGGACGCTGGCGATTATACGATCGATGCTGCAGCGATGAAAGCGTGTTCGATTACGGCGCCGGTTCTGCCTTCCGCGGCCTGCGATTTGTCGGTGACATTTACGCCGGCTGCGACTGGTGCTCGAGTCGCTACGTTGGCGGTAACGACGAATGCGACGGGTAGTCCTCATGCGATTGCGTTAACGGGAACCGGAACCGGAACGGCAACCCCGCTAGGGAGCTCGACCGGGGCTGTGTCCACCAATACCGGTGGTGGCGGCTGCGCGATGAAATCACGCGGGGGGTTCGATCCCCTGCTTCTGGCGCTATTTTTACTTAGTATATTCGGGACGATGATGAGGCGGCGGCGCGCAATCCCGATTGAGCTTCGCCCGGCGCGCGATTAGAAAAACTCTGTACAACTGTATAAAAGACCAAACTTAACTCACTTCAGGAGATAACCATGTGTAGATCGCCAAACAATACCCCCGTTCGTCATTCGCGGTTTTTGAAGTATGCACTTATCGCGAGCCTAGCGTTGCCGACGTTGACCTTCGCGGTCGATGCGGGTAAGGCCGCACCGGACTTTCAACTGCCCAACTTAAAGCAAAACAATGTTTCGCTTTCCAGCTATAAGGGAAAAGTGGTTTATCTCGATTTCTGGGCCTCTTGGTGCGGACCGTGCAAAAAGACATTTCCCTGGTTGAACGAGCTGCAAAAGAAATACAGTAAGGACGGCTTCGAAGTTGTGGGTGTGAATGTCGACGCGAAGAAAGCCGATGCAGACAAATTTCTCGTGACGACGCCGGCCGAATTTACCGTGCTGCTCGATCCCGAAGGCAAGGTCGCCAATACCTATGAACTGCAAGGCATGCCGAGTTCCTACCTCATCGACCGCGGCGGCAAAGTGCACCTTGTTCATCGCGGATTTAAAGATGGTGAAGGCGCCGACCTCGAAGT
>JANNFT010000219.1:0-2299 GCA_031380185.1 Pseudomonadota bacterium | reverse complement strand
TTTTCCCCTGAGTAATTACGCAAAATAGTTTACTCTTTTCAAGTGGCCATTGCGCCTCCATCAGCGTACTCGGGGCATGGGCTGGCATGACCTGTGAAGCAATGGCCAGTGGCTACCCGCTATCCATTCGCGACCCCCAAGCCTTTCTTAGTCGCCACGAAACAGGCACCGATGATAAGCAATCGCCTCCGCGACCAGAAAAGTTTTCTGGCATGAGTATTTTTAGGTATAGTTGAGCCGTCGTCGCGAACCTATCGCGTGGCTTTCGGCCACACTCGCTGGCAACTTTATTCAATCTTAGGAGACAAGAAATGAAACAACTTTTTGCGACTGCTTTTATTGCAGTAGCGCTGGTGGGCTGTTCGTCCATGGAACACAAAGCCGCATCCGGACTGACCTCGAACAAATCGGTCGAAATCAACGCGGCGCCCACAGTCGTGTGGGACATTGTGAAAGGCTTCGACGGGCTCAATAGGTGGCATCCGGCTTTTTCGGGTGACGTATTGCAAAAAGGCGCAAACGGCCAGGTCGGCGCGGTGCGTGCAATCACACTGGATGGCGGTCCAACGTTCACCGAAGAATTGACCGCCTACAATGACGCGAAAATGACGTACTCGTACAAAATTATCGAGTCGTCGCTGCCGATCGACAAATACACGTCCACCATGACGGTGACCCCGAAAGGCAGTGGCTCCGTAGTCAATTGGGTTGGCAATTTCATCACCAAAGCCGGCTCGGGAAAAACCGATGCCGACACACTGGGTTTGATCGACGGCGCCTATCAAGCAGGCCTGGATAATGTGAAGAAAATGGCCGAGCGGAAATAGGCAGTAAACATTCGGCGCGACGCGCGTTGCGCCGAATGATTGAACGAATTTAGACTCACGCAAATTTTTTAGGGCGGCGGCCGGCGGCCGCGGTCAGCGGGCGTCCTGGCAAGGTATGGCGTGAGAGACAAGATCCACGCAGCTCTCGGGACGCTGTTGTTTGCGTTACGCGCTAATGCGCGGTTTCCCAATTAGGCCCGGCGCCGACTTCGACCAGCAACGGCACGGCAAGCTTGGCGACTTCCGTCATCAGTTTTGGAATTGCGTCTTTCAACTTTTCTACTTCCTCGTTCGGCGCTTCAAAAACGAGTTCATCATGCACCTGCATGATAATCATGCTGTTCATTTTTTCGCGTTCCAGCCAATTCTGCACCGCAATCATCGCGAGCTTAATGAGATCGGCGGCGGTGCCCTGCATCGGCGCGTTAATTGCAGCGCGTTCCGCCGCTTGCCGGCGCGGTCCATTCGGGCTTTTAATTTCCGCGAGCCACAAGCGGCGGCCGAATACGGTTTCAACAAAGCCTAAATTTCGTGCGTCGTCGCGGGTACGTTGCATGTATTGCGCGACGCCGGGATAGCGCGCGAAGTAGCGGTCAATGTAGGCTTGCGCAGCGGCGCGCTCGATGCCGAGTTGTGACGCCAATCCAAACGCCGACATGCCGTAGATCAAACCGAAGTTGATGACTTTGGCGTAGCGGCGTTGTTCGCTCGTGACCAAATCTCGCTCCGTGGAAAAGATTTCCGCCGCCGTCGCGCGATGGATGTCTTCGCCCGTGGCGAAAGCGTGCAGCAAACTTTCGTCGCCGGAAATGTGCGCCATGATGCGCAGTTCGATTTGCGAGTAATCGGCCGACAGCAGCGTCGATCCCCGCGGGGCGATGAACGCCTCGCGAATACGGCGGCCTTCGGCGTTGCGCACTGGGATGTTCTGTAGATTGGGATCGGTGCTGGATAATCGGCCGGTCACGGCAACGGCTTGTGCATAGTTGGTGTGCACGCGGCCGGTTGCCTGATTCACCATGCGCGGCAATTTGTCGGTGTAAGTCGATTTAAGTTTCGCCAGGCCGCGATATTCCAACAGCGTTTTCGGCAATGGATAATCGAGTGCGAGTTTTTCTAAGACGTCTTCATCGGTCGACGGCGTACCGCTGGGGGTTTTCTTGACCACCGGCAACCCTTGTTTTTCGAACAAGATTTCCTGAATCTGCTTTGGCGAATTGAGATTGAAAGTCTGGCCCGCTTGTTGATGCGCTCGCGTTTCAAGTTCGAGCAATGTCTTGCCCAACTCGTGGCTTTGCGCAGCCAGCAGCGCGCTGTCCAGCAGCACGCCGTTACGTTCTATTTTTTGCAGCACTTGCATTACCGGCATCTCGATATCGCGATATATATAGCGCAACTTCTCATCGCGCTCGATTTGCGGATGAAGATGGTAATGAAGTTGCAATGTGATATCGGCATCCTCCGCGGAATAT
>JANNFT010000215.1:0-23608 GCA_031380185.1 Pseudomonadota bacterium | reverse complement strand
ATTTCGCGCGCAAGTTCGTTGAAAAACTGGGCTTGGAGTTCAATCCGTACACGATTCAAATCGAACCGCATGATTCCATCGCGGAACTATTCGACGCCTATGCGCGGCTGAACACGATCTTGATCGACCTTAATCGCGACGTTTGGGGCTACGTATCGCTTGGCTATTTCAAGCAAAAGGTGAAAGCCGGCGAAGTGGGTTCGTCCACCATGCCGCACAAGGTCAACCCAATCGATTTTGAGAATTCAGAAGGCAATTTGGGTCTGGCGAATGCGCTGCTGCGGCACCTCAGCGACAAGCTGCCGATCTCGCGCTGGCAGCGCGACTTGAGCGATTCCACCGCGCTGCGCAATGTTGGCGTGGCCTGTGGCTATAGCTTGTTGGCGTACGATTCTTGCTTGAAAGGATTAGGAAAATTGGAGGCGAATCCGCAGCGACTCACGGAAGATTTAGACTCGAATTGGGAAGTGCTCGCAGAGCCGATTCAAACGGTGATGCGCCGCTATGGCGTAGCGAATCCGTATGAGCAACTGAAAGAATTGACGCGCGCTAAGGCGCGAATTACTCGTGAGGAATTACGTGTGTTTATCGGGCAACTGAAAATTCCCGACGCTGCGAAGCAAGTCTTGCTTGACTTGACGCCGGGAAGTTATTTGGGCAAGGCCGCTGAACTGGCTAAGAAAGTCTAGTTCATCGTCCCCGCGAAGGCGGGTAACAAGTGCCTTTGAAAAACGACACTCGATTCCCGCCTGCACCGGAATGACACAACGCAGAGCTTTAGTCCTTAATCGCCTCAACCGGCACAATCAGTTTCACTTCGTCGCCGATTGCGGGAGTACCATACTTCATTCCGAAATCCGAGCGCTTGATTGTCGTTGCGGCATCAACACCACAGACGATTTTCTTCAGCATCGGATGCTCACCACAACGGAAGCCCGTTAGCGCAAGTGTTACCGGCTTGGTCACGCCAAGCAGCGTTAAATCGCCTGCCGCACTGACAACTTTGTCGCCGTCGAAGCTGACTTTGGTTGACTTAAAGGTAATCGTAGGATGTTTTGCCACATCGAAAAAATCGGGGCTCTTCATGTGTTCATCCCACTTGTCGATGCCCATGTCGATCGAGGTGGTGTCGATTGTAAGTTCAACGCTACCGGATTTTGCCGCGGCATCCAACATGATTTTACCAGCGGATTTGTTGAAACGGCCGCGCTGGGTCGAGAACCCGAGATGGTTAACTTCAAACACTGGAAACGTGTGGCGGCTATCGATGGTGTACGAATCGGCAGCTTGGACCGAAACGCTAGCGCCAAGCACCAGTGCACAGACGAGATGAATAGGTTTCATTATTAAAACTCCTTTTAGTTTAATGAGAGGGTAAGGCCAATTCGAACAACCATGGCGCTACGAGCATGTGGGTATTTTTTTCCGCGTGGCAGTGATTATAAACGAACCCGAAGGCGATTGGATTACAAAACCGCGGACGCAGTGAGCGCAGTCAACGCCATGTCAAACCGCTGTTTTTGCACGGGCTCTAAAGTAGGCGAAGAAACCCGGTAACAAAGATATAACGATGATCGCGAGAATAACCAGGGTGAGATTATTCTTAATGAACGGAATATTGCCAAACAGATATCCGGCGTAGGTCAGCGACGCAACCCACAGGACGGCGCCCACAGCATTAAACATCGCAAAGCGCCAGTTTCCCATACGGCCGATCCCCGCGACAAACGGCGCATAAGTGCGCAGAATCGGCAAGAATCGCGAGATCACGATGGCCTTGCCACCGTGATGTTCGAAGAAAGCGTGAGTCTTTTCCAAATGCTCTCGCTTGATGAAACGCGACTGACGATCGATGAAAAAGCGTTTGCCGAGATACTTGCCGATCTGAAAGTTAACGTAGTTGCCGAGAAATGCCGCAACAATTAAAACGACGACGAGTTTATTGACATCCATCGCGCCGACCGCCGCCACTGCCCCGGCGACAAACAACAATGAATCACCGGGCAAAAATGGCGTCACCACCAGTCCGGTTTCGGCAAAAATGATGAGAAACAGAATCAGATAAACCCAGGCGCCGTAGTTCTGCGCCAGGCTCGCTAGGTGTACATCGAGATGCGCCAGAAACTGGAACGCGATGTTTAGGTATTCCAAAATTGCGCCTACTGAAATATGGCTATGCTTAGACGGTCGCTTCCGTCGTCTTTTTTACTTCGGGCTTAACCAAATCGTCGCGCTTCACGCCAAGCCACATCACCAAAGGACTTGCGACCAGCACCGAGGAATAAATACCAAATAGAATACCGATGGTCAGCGCCAAAGCAAAATAGTGCAGCGACTCGCCTCCAAACAACAACATCGAGGTCACCATCAACTGCGTACAACCATGGGTGATGATGGTGCGCGACATGGTGCGCGTGATCGCGTTGTCGATAATTTGTGGCGTAGTTAAGCCACGCAACTTTTTGAAGTTTTCGCGAATCCGATCGAACACCACCACGGATTCGTTCACCGAGTAACCCAAAATCGCCAAGATCGCCGCGAGCACCGGCAGAGAAAATTCCCAGCGGAAAAAAGCAAAGAAACCGAGGATAATCACGACGTCATGGAGGTTCGCGATAATACCCGCAACGCCGAACTTCCATTCGAAGCGAAATGCCAAATAAATCACGATTCCCAATGCGACAACAAACAGCGCCAGCAGCCCATTCTCGACCAATTCCTTCCCGACTTGTGGACCGACAAATTCGACGCGGCGCATTTGCACACTCGGATCGCCTTTCTTCAGTTCAGCCATTACCGTTTCAGACAGTTGCGCGGAAGTAATGCCTTGTTTCAGCCCTAGCCGAATCAACACATCGCGGCTGGTGCCGAAATTCTGCACGCTCGGATCATTGAAACCGAGTTTGTGAATGGCCTCGCGAATCTTGGTCAGATCCGCAGCTTGGCTATAGCCGATCTCCATCACCGTACCACCGGTGAAGTCGACACTGAAATTTAGCCCCCGAGTGATAAGGAAAAGCACCGCCAACAAAAACGTAACGAAGGAAATCACGTTGAATGTCAGCGCATGGCGCATGAAGGGGATATCGCGCCGTATCTTAAAAAATTCCATATTTTATGACCTAAGTTTGATATCTATTTTCTAAGCGGTATTAGCGTGCGTGGCGCCAATCTCGCGCCAATTGGTATTGCCAATCGGCAGTTTGTCGATTTTCTTGCGGCTGCCGTAAATCCAATTCACGATCGCACGCGAAACCATGACCGCGCTGAACATGGAGGTAACGATGCCCAGACAGAGTACAACTGCGAAACCTCGGATTGGACCAGACCCGAATATTAACAGCGCTAGCCCCGCGATTAACGTCGTCACATTCGAGTCCAATATCGTTCCCCAAGCGCGCTCGTAACCCGCCGCGATGGAGGCTTGCGGTGAGTTGCCATTGCGGATTTCTTCGCGAATACGTTCGTTGATCAACACGTTTGCATCGATCGCCATACCAACTGTCAGCGCGATTCCCGCCATACCCGGCAGGGTCAGCGTTGCCTGGAGCAGTGACAATATTCCGACCAGCAGCAGTACGTTGATTGCGAGCGCCGCGACAGAAATGGCGCCGAACACCAAATAATAAAAGATCATGAAGGCCGAGATGGCGAGAAAACCATACAGCGTCGAGTTGAATCCCTTAGCAATATTCTCTTTGCCCAAGCTCGGGCCGACGGTACGCTCCTCGATAATTTCCATCGGCGCAGCCAGTGAGCCGGCGCGCAGCAGCAATGAAATATCCTTCGCTTCTTCGGTATCACGCATACCGGTGATCTGCACCCGGCCGCCGCCAATTTCTTCTTGGATAGTAGGCGCCGTAACGACTTCCGTCTTGCCTTTTTCGATCAGCAAAATCGCCATGCGCTTCTTCACGTTAGCACGCGTCACTTCTTTAAAAATATTCGCGCCGGCGCTATTAAGATTAACGTGAACCGCCGAGCGTCCGCTTTGGCTATCGAATCCGGGCGAGGCATCGGTAATGGAATCACCGGTCAGTTCAACTTGCTTTCGGATCAGAATTGGCTCGCCGCTACGCTCGATGAAAAGCTCGGAACCGAACGGTACATTGCCATTGGCTGCATCCGCCAAACTATGCTCGTCATCCACCAAACGAATTTCCAACGTCGCGGTGCGGCCTAAAATTTCCTTTGCTTTCGCTGTATCTTGCACCCCCGGCAATTGCACTACGACGCGATCGGCGCCCTGCTGTTGTATCACCGGCTCGGCAACGCCGAGTTCATTGACGCGATTGCGCAGTGTCAGAATATTTTGCTGCAGCGCCGCTTCTTCGATGCTCTTAGTTGCCTCCGGGCGAAGGGCGCCGACGATACGCGTATCGTCACCCGTACCTTCTTCCGTCAAAACCAAATCAGGAAAATTTTTCGCAATTTCAGCGCGGCCAAGTTCCTTACCGGGCGCATCGCGAAATTTGACCGCGACTCTACGACCTTCCCGATTAACGGAGGTATAGCGAATTTCTTTTTTTCGCAAAGCACGGCGAATATCCGCCGCGTCGCTTTCAGAGCGTTTATCGAGAGCCGCTTTCATATCGACTTGCATTAAGAAATGCACGCCGCCGCGTAAGTCCAAACCCAAATACATCGGCAATGCGCCCAAACTCGACAACCAGCGCGGCGAGCGCGTCACCAGGTTGAGTGCGACAGTGTACGACGCATTATCCAGATTCGGATTCACCGCCTTTATGATCGCGTCCTTCGCTTTGATTTGCGTATCGGCGTCAGCGAATCGCGCCTTAACGCTATTGCCTTCCATCGCGATGCTCTTGGTCGGAATCGTTGCTTTCTTCAACGCTTCTTCGATTCGACCCATTAAAGCCGTATCGGCTTTAATGCCGGAACGAGCTGACGAAATTTGCACTGCGTAGTCCTCACCGAAGAAGTTCGGAAGGGTAAACAGCAAGCCGAGCAGGACCGCAATCCCGATCAGCAGATACTTCCATAAGGGATAACGATTCATCTAACTCTCGATTAATTTACGCTTTTGACCGTGCCCTTGGGCAGCAGCATTCCGACCGCGGATTTTTGCACTTGCACGACGACGTTGTCGGCAATTTCCAAGCTGATGTAACTTTCTCCTACCTTGGTGATCTTTCCAAGCATGCCGGCAGCGACTACTTCATCACCTTTTTGCAAGCCCTCCATCATGGATTTTTGCTCTTTTTGCCGCTTCATTTGCGGGCGAATCATCAAAAAATAAAGCAGCACGAACATAAAAATAATGGGCAACATCCCCATCAATTCGCCACTGAGCGGCCCGCCGGCGGCCTGCGCATAAGCCATCGAAATCATCGCTAATCCTGTTGATCGCTTGAAATAAAGTTTTGAATTTTAACACGAAGTGGCTCGATTTCGGACAAACGTATCGACTCTGTCCGCCAGCGTTCCGCTCTGAATGTCCTCACGCAATTCGGCCATCAGCGTTTGGTAAAAGTACAGATTGTGAATCGTATTCAGCCGGGCGCCGAGAATTTCGTTGACATGCTGCAAATGATGCAAATAGCCGCGCGTGAAATTCTGGCAGGTGTAACAACGGCAGGTTTCGTCGAGTGGCGACACATCATTGCGGTGTTTGGCGTTTCGAATTTTTATATTGCCATAGCGCGTGAAAAGCCAACCGTTGCGCGCGTTGCGCGTCGGCAGCACGCAGTCAAACATATCGATACCCTGAAGAACCGCATGGACCATGTCTTCCGGCGTACCCACGCCCATCAAGTAGCGCGGCTTGTCGCTAGGAAGTTCGGGGGCAGTGTGGGCGAGGATGCGCGTCATTTCCTCTTTCGGCTCACCGACCGATAGCCCGCCGATAGCGTATCCATCGAAGCCGATGTCCTGCAAGCCTCGCGCCGATTCCGTGCGGATCGATTGGTGCATGCCACCTTGCACGATACCGAACAACGCGTTGCCGTTGCCCTCGTGGGCTCGCTTGCTTCGCTCGGCCCAGCGCAATGACAAGCGCATGGAATCCGCCGCCGCTTTTTCGTCCGCGGGATACGGCGTGCATTCATCGAAAATCATCACGATATCGGAATTCAGCACCCGCTGAATGCGCATAGATTCTTCCGGCGTCAGCATCAGTCTGTCGCCGTTTATCGGCGATTGAAACCGCACGCCTTCCTCGGAAATTTTTCGCAGCGCTCCGAGGCTCCACACCTGGAAGCCGCCCGAGTCGGACAAGAGCGGTCCATGCCAACCCATGAAGCGATGCAAGCCACCGTGCTTTTCGATCACTTCGATTCCCGGCCGTAACCATAGATGAAAGGTATTGCCGAGCACGATCTGCGCGCCGATTTCTTTCAGCTCCAGCGGGCTCATCGCCTTCACCGTGCCGTAGGTGCCGACCGGCATGAACACCGGCGTTTCGACCGTGCCGTGGGCGAGGGTAAGACGCCCGCGCCGCGCCGCGCCCTCGTTTGCGAGTAACTCGAATTTCATGGCGCGGATGCTAACACACCCTTTCGCCATTCTTGCTCAAACCGTCGTTCACGCGAAAGCAGGGGCCCAGTGACACTGTTTTCGAACAGTATTGGATCAGGCCATCCAAATTTTTCCGCTCGATAGTCGCGAGACTTATAATTGAAGCATGGAACGCGCAAACTCAATCATTGATCGCAGCGTCGCCTTTGCCGTGGCGCGTGCGTTATTGGATGGCTTCAATAAACACTATTTTATTTTTCAGGAAACCAGTAAAGCCGCGAAAGAACGTTTTGATCGCGGCGAATGGGCAGCCGGTCAAAAAGCAAACCGCGAGCGGATCATGTTTTACGATCAGCGCGTAAAGGAATCCGTTGAGCGTTTGGAAAAGGAGTTCCGCGCCGATACGCTCGGCGCGGAGTGGCAGCAGATAAAACTCAATTACATCGGCCTGCTCACCAATCACAAACAACCGGAACTGGCCGAGAGTTTTTTCAACTCTGCGTGTTGCAGCATTCTGCACCGCTCCTATTTTCACAACGACTACATTTTCGTGCGTCCGGCGATTTCCACTGAACATATGGATTCGGAGCCGCCCGCTTATCGTTGCTACTATCCGCGCAAATTCGGCCTGCGCCGTGCGCTGGAACACATCGTTGAGGACTTCGCGTTACAGCGGCCATTCGCAAACCTGAAGCGTGATCTGCGCTGTATTTTGCGCGTTTGGCGGCGGCAATTTCCGCGTCCTTTCCATTTGGAGGCAAATCACCAGATTCAAGTGTTGAGTTCGCTGTTCTACCGCAATAAAGGCGCTTATTTAGTTGGCAAGATTGTTAACGGCAATCACGAATCGCCCTTTGCGATCCCAATTCTCCACGACCAAAACGCTAAGCTTTATCTCGATACGGTGCTGCTCAGCCACTACCATTTAGATATTTTGTTTAGCTCGTATCGCGCCTATTTCATGGTCGATATGGAAGTCCCGTCCGCCTACGTGGAATTTTTGCAGAGCATGTTGCCGAATCGCCCGAAGTGGGAGTTGTACACGATCCTGGGTCTGCAAAAACATGGCAAGACACTTTTTTATCGCGACTTCTTGCACCACTTAAAACATTCGAGCGATGATTTTATTATTGCGCCGGGAATCAAAGGTTTGGTAATGTTGGTGTTTACGATCCCCTCTTATCCTTACGTGTTCAAGGTCATTCGCGACGCCGTTGCGCCGCCGAAAGACACCAACCGCGAATTGGTCAAGGGAAAATACCTAATGGTGAAGTTGCACGACCGCGTCGGCCGCATGGCGGACACGTTGGAATATTCCGACGTGGCGTTCCCTAAAAATCGTTTTACGGCCGAACTGTTGGACGAGCTGCATAAACTCGTTCCGTCACAACTGGAAGAAGACGGCTCTAATTTGATTATCAAGCATCTTTACATCGAGCGCCGCATGACGCCATTGAACATTTATCTCGACGCTGCGGACGACAAGGAACGCGATCATGCCTTGCTCGAGTATGGCCGCGCGTTGAAGCAGCTCGCGGCGGCAAATATTTTCGCCGGCGATTTGCTCTATAAAAATTTCGGTGTTACACGCTATGGCCGTGTCGTGTTCTACGACTATGATGAGATCGACTATCTGACCAATTGCAACTTCCGTCACATGCCGGCGCCGCGCAATTACGAAGACGAGTTGTCGGCTGAACCGTGGTACGCGGTTGCCGCCAATGATATTTTCCCGGAAGAATTTGCACGATTTTTGTTGACTGATCCCAAGGTCCGAGCCAGCTTCATGGCCCACCACGCGGACCTGTTAGACGCAGAGTATTGGAAGGCGACGCAGGTTCGCATCGGCGCCGGCCACGTGGAAGATATATTTCCCTACCCGGAATCGATCCGGTTTTGCAATACCGCACGCTCGATATCGAGTGACGGCGATTAGGCAAAGTCTGCGGTAAGTTGCTGGGAAATTCGTAATTGATGTGGTATGGTTGCATCTCCGAACTTAAACACTCACGGAGGATAATTGTGAATAGTAGATTTTTCCGCCTCGTATGCCGTTTACTCGTTGTTTCCTTGCTAGCGTTTCATCTGCCAATGCGCGGCGCCAGTGCCGCAATGATCGGAACTGAAAGTGCCGTAGACCAAACACTGTCGTTGCAAAACCGTGAAAAGATCGATGCATTTATGAATCGTACGGACGTGCGTCAGCAGTTTCAACAGATGGGCGTCAATGCCGACGACGCAAAATTGCGCGTTGCCGCCATGACTGATGAGGAAGTCAATAAGGTTGCCGGTAAGATCGATAGTTTGCCCGCCGGCGGTGTTGCGACTTGGATCGTCGTTGTTCTGGTAGTCGGTATTGTTTTGATCATCACCGACATTCTGGGCTGGACGAAAATCTTCCCCTGGTCGGTTGGGCCGCGCGAGTAAACGTTTGATTAGTTCGCAGCTACAGCGCGCCCGCAACCTAGCGGGCGTGTTGCTTTTTGGCATCTTGATTTCGGGTTGTGCTGCGCTTGAAAGCCGCGCGCTAATCAAAAATCCGCCAGCCGATATTAAGTCGCAGGCGGAGTTGCGCGGCGTTCCATTCTTTCCTCAAGAAGACTTTCAATGCGGCCCGGCGGCGCTGGCAACCGCACTTCAGGCTAAAGGTGTGAATGTCACTCCAGATGAGCTAACTAAACAGATTTTTTTACCGCGCCGCCAAGGTTCGTTGCAAGTCGAAATGCGCAGCGCAACTCGCCGTCAAGGCATGCTTGCTGTCACTATGTCCGGTCGCATTAAAGATTTGCTCACGGAAGTCGACAATGGAAATCCGGTGGTCGTGTTGCAAAATCTTGCGCTCAACTGGTATCCGCTTTGGCACTTCGCCGTGGTGGTCGGATACGATCTACCGCGCCAGAATATTATCCTTCGCTCCGGCAAAGAACGGCGACAGGTCATGGCCTTGACCACGTTTGAGCGCACCTGGAAACGTAGCAATTACTGGGCAATTGTGATTGTTCCGGCAAGCGAGGTGCCGAAGACGGCCACTCGCGAAAGTTTTTTTGCGAGCGCCGTGGAAATGGAAAAAGTCCACCAGCCCGCGATCGCCGAAACGGCATACAGCGCGGCGTTGCAACGCTGGCCGGGCGATCTGGCGGCGCTTGTCGGCATCGGAAATTCTCGTTACGCCCTACGCAATTTGCACGGTTCGGAACAAGCGTTTCGCCAAGCGACGCAGCAGCATCCACAATCGATAATCGCTTGGAATAATCTCGCCGAAGTGTTGGCGGAGCTTAAGCGCTTGCCGGAAGCGCTGGCGGCCGCGGAACGCGCGGCAAGTTTGGACGGCCCCAACCTTGCCGCGGCCCAAGAGACGCTGGCGTCGATTCGAAAAAAATCGGCGCTCGAAGCAGATAACGCGCGTTAAAGGCGTTGATAGAGGCGGAACAACTCTACCTTATCACCCGGTCGCGAGCCCTCCCACAGCAAGCGCCATTCAGTTTGGTCTTCAACTGTTGGCGCGCGCTGAACACTCTGCGTCAGCAAATAACGACAATTGTTGACGGCGACAAGCTCTAAACGACGAGTGCGCAGATCGGCGAAATAGTCCAGCACGGCGCGCTGCGATTCGCCTAAGCCGCGACTGGCAACACAATCCGCCGGAGTCGGAAGCGCGCGTTTCAATGATGCGACCATGGCGCGATAACTTTTGCCCTCGTCGATGAAGGGCAGCCACAGGGTCATCGCCAGCATCCAAAACATAGTTATACCCGCTGTCCAGTTAACGATCGCACGTCGATTTGACTGACGCGCGCGCGTGATGGAAATCAACCACAACAGACTCAATACCAGCGCGAGCAAAAACGGCACCAGGCGAAACTGTAGTTGATAGCCCGGCAAATAGGTCTGAACATACCTTGCGAGCGCTTGCGGAAACCCGAACAACATAGCGAACCATCCGAGCCACATGCCCACGGCCAGCAAACCGAATGTCATCATGCCGAACCAATCCAGCGCGCTCGCGGTACCACGCTTAAGTTCGTCAATTCGGCTGGCGCAAATCAAGCTCAGCGGCAACAAAAGCGGCAAGGCGCTTGCTTCGCGAGCAGCGCCACTCAAACACATAACGACGAACGCGCCAAGTAATGCGCCGAGCAGAAGCTGAACTTTGGCATCACGCAAAAGCTGCCGGCGACCATACCAAAACGCAACGACTACCAGCGGCAACGCGGGCCAGGCATGCCAAGGCAGCAGACCAACGTAGTAGCTGAATCGGCCCAGCGATGCCGCCGACAACACATCAGTAAAATCCGACAGATCGTGCAGCCATAGCCATTCCATCGCTATCTGCGGCGAGCGCCGATATAAGCTAATCGGCCACCAAAAAATCCATGGCGACGCCGCCAGCAATGCGACCAACAGCGCAGCGAGGAACGCGCGTGAACGCCAGTTGCGAAACACCAGTGGGCCCAGCGCCATCGCGAATGCCAATGCACCAGCCATGGAGCCTTTGGCCAGGAAAGCCATACCGATTCCGGTGCCGATCAGAAATCCGGCGAAAATCCACTGATGGGGTATCCAGGTCAAGCCGTAAATCACCAAAGCGCTTGCGGCTATGACTGCCGTTTCGGCAGACAGCATGTGCGCCGTGATCAGCAATCCAAATGAACCGATGAAGATCAAGGCCGTCACGCGGCCAAAACGCGGCCCAAACAGCTTTGCGCCCGTCATCGTAGCGAGCAATATGGCCAAGGCCATGTAGAATCCGCTCGCCAGGCGTGCGCCGTCGTGTAATTGCAGCAGGGGCGAAAAAACACGCGCGAGAACAGCCGCAGTCCAGTAATACAGCGGTGGTTTATCCAGATAAGGTTCGCCGGCCAATGCGGGAATCAGCCAATCACCGCTCTGCAGCATTCCGTAGACGACTCCGAGCGTTTGTGTCTCTTGCGGTTTCCACGGATCGTGTCCGACCAAGCCCGGTAACAACCAACACAGAACCACCAGCAAAAATAGCGCCGTTTTGGCGGGCGTTGCGGTCCCGTCAAATTCCAGCGCGAATTGAATGGTTTTGGGCTTGCTAGCCGCCAAGTCGGTCAAGCGCGCGAATACTCTGAATCACACGGTTGATAACAGCAAAACGCTTAGAAATGGATTTCTTGATTTTCATTGCGCTCTCATCTTGATCCCTAAAGCAAAAAAGCAGCCTCGGCTGCCCTTTTAGTGTATCAAGAACCGCTCATTTGAGCGCGTATTTCTGACGGAATTTCTCGACCCGGCCAGCGGTATCGACGATCTTCTGTTTGCCCGTGTAAAACGGATGGCAGTTGGAACAAACCTCCACATGCAGGTCTTTGGTCATGGTAGAACTGGTCTTAAACGTGTTGCCACAACTGCATGTAACACTAATTTCTTTGTAGTCCGGATGGATAGCGCTTTTCATCGATCGAGTCCTTTAAATAAAATGTTACGGCGGATGTAGTCGTAACGAAACCGAACATTATCGCGCAGAATGAAGTTCTGCTCAAGCGACCCAGAGGAAACTGTTGCGAGCAAATGATCTGTCCAGGATAATATTCCGGAGAACCAATGCCAGAGCGGATCTCCAAACATGCACCGCCATGGGTCAGCATCCATAAGCCTCTCAGCTCGATGTGCGATAAACATAAGGCCCATCGTAGCGCTCTGTATATAGCGTATGGGTAGCCATGTTTCTCCCGTTCCAGATATGGAGCATCAGCCCCGGCGGTTCCATGATGAACGCAAGCGGCGAATTCGGCTTAAGATCGAACTCGATTTGGTGCGCTGTGCTCGGGCAAGTGAGCGCCAATGTTCCGGCGAAACGCGACTGAATCGCACGATGCAAATGACCGCAGACAATACGTTCTATCTGGGCATGTCTGCGAACGACGGTGGCGAGCTCGTCGGGGTTGCGAAAACCGCACTCATCCCTATGTTCAAGGCCCGTTGCGAAGGGCGGATGGTGCATGAAAATCATGGTCGGCTTGCTTGGCGCTTGATGCAAAACCTGATCCAGCCAAGCCAGCCGAACCGCGCATAGCTCGCCTTCGGTTTCGCGTGGGATCACGGAATCCAGCCCGATCATGCGCACCGGAAAATCGTTGATCGCGTAATGTAAAAATCCTTGTTGCGGCAAGTAACGCTGGTCAAGAAATTGTTGCCGCAGCGCGTCACGCGCGTCATGATTGCCGGGAATCACAAAAATCGGAAGACGCAACGGTGCGAGCAGGCTGCGCAAATAATCATATTCTTCGGGCGTTCCGCTTTCGACCAAATCGCCGGTAATGAGCAACACGTTCGGTGCGGGATCGAGCGCCTGCAGCTTTGCCACGGCCTTCTGCAAGTAACTTCCGGTATCCACGCGACGTTGCAACGGCCGCCCAGGCAACGTAATGTGAAGATCGGTAATTTGCGCGATAAGCATTGCATAAGTTTACTCGTGGCGTGGCGTACAATCCATCCAACTATCAGACATCAATTCGTAGTGAACGACACTAAGCAAAAATCGATCAAAGGGCGCGGAGCTCTGAGCCAGCCGAAAGTGCGCTTCGACGCTTGGTCGCGCGAAGAGGATGGCGATCATCGCGACTACGCGCTGACGAACGAAGAGCCGCCGCCATTTAAAACGGAGATTCGTGAAGATCCGGCGCGTTCCATCATCAGCTACAACGAATCGCCCGATCTTCCGTTCGATCGCTCGATCAACCCTTATAAAGGCTGTGAGCATGGCTGCATTTATTGCTATGCGCGTCCTTCGCACGCCTATCTTGGGTTATCACCGGGGCTGGATTTCGAAACGAAACTTTTCTACAAACGCGATGCCTCGGAATTGCTAAAAAAGGAACTCGGCAAACCCGGCTACCAACCCGCGCTCATCGCCCTCGGCGCGAATACGGACCCCTACCAACCGATCGAGAAAAAACTCGGCGTGACGCGTTCGATTTTAGAAGTTCTGAACCAATTCAATCATCCGGTTTCAATTGTCACGAAGTCTGCGCTGGTCGAGCGTGACATTGATATTTTGGGCGCGATGTCGAAGCGCAATTTGGCGCGGGTGTTCCTATCGATCTCGACGCTTGATCATGACATCTCGCGCCATCTCGAGCCGCGCGCCAGCGCGCCTGCGCGGCGCATGGACGCGGTGAAAATGTTGAGCGCAGCCGGAATTCCGACCGGCGTCATGGTTGCGCCGGTAATCCCGGCGCTCACGGACAAAGACATTGAAGCGGTGCTCACCTTAGCCAAACAAAGCGGAGCGGAATCGGCGGCCTACATTCTCATACGGCTGCCCCATGAGGTAAAAACCCTCTTCGTCGAATGGCTCGAACAACACTTTCCTCAGCGTGCCAGTCATGTCATTAGCATCATTCGGCAAATGCGAGGTGGTAAAGACAATGATTCGAATTTCGTCAGCCGCATGCGTGGCGAAGGTGAGTTTGCGCGGCTGTTGCAACAACGCTTCCGCAACGCCTGCACGCGCCTTAAGCTCAATCAGGAACGAAAGCCGCTCGACACATCGCAATTCCGTGCGCCGCAACAAGGCGCCACGCAACTATCGCTGTTCTGATGCTCGATTGGCTCGCGCAAAGTCTTGGCCCAGGCATGGAACTGACGCTATTGTTCCTCGTCAGTTTTATTGCCGGCAGTATCGTCCCGGTGAGTTCGGAATTGATTCTGATCGGCGTACTCAAACTCAATGCCGCGTTACTTTGGCCGGCTTTGGTCAGTGCGACGGCCGGCAACACCCTGGGCGGACTGAGTTCCTACTTGCTCGGCCGCTTTCTGCCCGAGGGTAAATCGCCGCCGCCACAGTCGCTGAGTGAACGTGTCAAGCGCTATGGCACACCCATACTTTTCTTCGCCTGGTTGCCGTGGATCGGAGATCCTCTGTGTGTGGCCGCCGGCTGGCTGCGGCTGAATGTTTGGCAATGCGCCATCTTTATGGTGATTGGGAAGTTCGCCCGTTACTGGCTTATCGCGGTCACAGTACGTTAAACTCATCCTCTGTACACTAGAAGACTGTCTCTCGCGTTATCTCAAAACGAACGTTCCTGACTTTCAAGCGCATGACAGGTTCTTCTTGAATTGCTCTCGGTTGGCCCTATATTGGAAATATAAGTGATTTTTTTGGTTAGCGTGTTGAAAGGGGTGTTTGTGATGAACTTGGTTTACAACAGTGAACACTTTTCAGTGGTCGAGTATCCGACCCACGGTGGCCTTGAGCTGATCGATAAGCAAGGGAGGACTTCCGCATTCCTGGTTGGCGACACTGCCGTTAAGTTTCGCGCTTCAATGGAAGATGTTTTCTCCAACAGCCCGACGGTTGAATCCATCGACGAATTTCTCGACAACTACGAAGCCCCCTCAGAGCAGCAACTTACTTTTCATTAAAGCTGCGTACGCCCCGATTTTGGTTTGTAGATGGCCACCGTGCGCCGGTCTACAATTATCTCAAGTTGGGAAAGATTCCTCCCCGCCAATAGACCTAAAAGTAGCGCCAAGCGCTTAATCATTCAAAACGCCATCCCGTTTATTGATAAGTTAGTTTGTGTTAGCCTCAGTTTTTTCAGCATTTCGCGATTTTCCATGCATCGTTCTGCTTTGCGTTATCTTCGTCAATTTTTTATAGTTTGGATCGGCGGCGTTTGCGTCGTTACGCTGGTTTTTGCGCAATCCGCATTGGCGAACTCGTCTGTTCAACGGCCTCAGCCACATCGCGTTGCGCGGGATTATCCTCGGGATTTATCCCTATACTCCAACGCTGCGTTGGTAATGGATCACAAATCCGGCGCGATTTTGTATGACAAGAATATCAACTCCGTGCTTCCGATTGCATCCCTGACTAAATTGATGACGGCAATAGTTGTCCTCGATAGCCGTCTCGCGCTCGACGCGACCATTCGCGTTGAGAAAGATGACATCGACCTGGAACGCAGATCACGTTCCAAAATGCGCATAGGAGAGGTGTTGGCGCGTGGCGATATGCTGCGACTTGCGCTTATGTCGTCGGAAAACCGCGCCGCGTCTGCGCTGGCGCGCACTTTCCCGGGTGGCCGCGATGCTTTTGTCGCCGCCATGAATCGCCGTGCTACTCAAATCGGCATGTCTTCGACGCGCTTTGTAGATAGTAGCGGGCTGTCGGGTCGCAACGTTTCGACCGCACGCGACCTATCCAAGCTCGTTGCCACGGCAGCGGGCTATGAACTGATTCGCCAATACTCAACGACGCCGCAGGTCGCGCTGACGCGCTTGGATAGCGGCGCCCAAATCAATTACATCAATACCAATCTGCTGCTGCGCCACGATACCGACTGGGATATTAATCTATCCAAAACCGGTTATTTGAACGAGGCCGGTTACTGCTTGGTGTTACAGGCAGTGATCGAGCGACGCATGGTCGATATCGTACTGCTCGATTCCTATGGGCGATACTCGCGGATCGGCGACGCCAACCGCATCAAAAAATGGATTGAGAATTGGCTGCGTCCCGCGATCGGGAAACTATGAACGCGCCGTCCGGCGCTAACTATCGAATGCATGACCTTGCACCCAATTTGGGATCGTTTTTGGACGACGTTTTAGACGGATTGAGTCAAGCACAGAAAAGTGTATCGGCAAAATATTTTTACGATGCGCGAGGCTCGCAACTTTTCGAAGCAATCTGCGATTTGCCGGAGTATTACCCGACACGGACAGAGATTGCGCTCATGCATGAACATGCCGCGAGTATGGCGAAACGGATCGGGCCGAAAGCGTTACTAATCGAATACGGCAGTGGCAGCAGCACCAAGACCCCGATACTCATCGATGCCATGCACCCCGCCGGCTATGTGCCAGTAGATATTTCACGTGAGCAACTTAGCCGATCGGCATTGACCCTTGCCCAGGAACGACCACTATTTCCAGTGCGCGCCGTATGCGCCGACTATTCTCAGCACTTCGCTTTGCCGGCCTTCGACGATATCGATTTTCAGCGCAAGCTCGTTTATTTCCCGGGTTCGACCATCGGTAACTTCAACCGCGACGAAACTCATAATTTCTTGCGCGACGTCGCACAAGTTGTTGGCGTCACCGGCGCGGCTCTGATCGGTGTCGATCTAAAAAAAGACCGTGTGATCTTGCACAATGCGTACAACGACGCCGGTGGTGTGACCGCCGCGTTCAACTGCAATCTCTTGCGACGCATCAACCGCGAATTGGCCGGCGACTTTAACCTAAGCGGCTTTTGCCACCACGCGTTTTATAACGACAATTTGGCGCGAATCGAAATGCATTTACTTAGCTTGCAAGAACAAACCGTTACGGTCGCAGCGCAGCGTTTCAAGTTTCGCGAAGGCGAGACAATACACACGGAAATTTCTTGCAAATATAGTATTGAAGAATTTCAAACGCTGGCACGCGCCGCCGGTCTTGAAGCCACAGACGTATGGACCGATCCCGCGGGACTATTCAGCGTCCACTATTTAACTGTTCCGTCCGGTAGTGAGTAACCCACGGCCTTAGAAATGGTGTCGGCAATTTCCTTGACGCGTTCCGCCCAACTCCAACGCATTCGATCCGACGGGGCGAGTACGGAAATTCCGGCGACCATGCGATTCTCATCGTTGCGAATTCCGGCGCCGATGCAGCCTACACCGACTTCCTCTTCCTGATCTTCGAAGGCGTAGCCACGGCGCTTGACCTCGCGTAATTCATCCTGCAAGGCGGTGAGCGTTTCGATTGAGCGAGCTGTCAACGCATGCAACCGAGTTCGCTCGGCATAACTCGTCCATGCCATCTCACTATCATCGGCCAAGAACAATTTTCCGGTCGCGGTAACGTGCAGCAAAGCCCGCGCGCCATACGCGTGAACAACGCGCATCAACGATTGGCTTCCGACGGCGCGTTCGACAAAAATAACCTCGTCGCGATGGCGAATGCTAAGGGTGACAGATTCGCCGGTTTCATTTTGCAATTGGTGCATGTGCGGTAACGCTTGCTCGCGCACCGATACGCGTTGTTTAAATAAGTTGCCGAGTTCAAGAAGACGAATCCCGAGCTTGTAACTTCCTGCGTCAACCCGCTCCACCATTCGTTGATCGCACATCACGTTGAGAATACGATGGGCCGTCGACGGGTGCAGGCCGGTGGTCAGGCTGAGATCCTTCAGGTGCACGGCGCCGGATCGAGCGGCGAGCGCATCCAGCAATTGCGTCATGCGAACAATGACCTTTATCGTGCTTTTTGTTTCCTTTTCCTCAGTCGGCACGGATACTTCCGAATTTTTAGCCGCTCGCGCCATCGTGAAGCCCCATGTATGTGCCTGTTGGTCAAATTAGCGCGAAAGTGTAACGCATTTGCTGAAAATGCGGTGCATTACCTTGGTCTGCGGAAAAGCGCGTTGGTCGGTTATGCTATGATTGTGGTCTTAAAAATCTCTATTCTTCCCCCCTGTGCGCGTCGGTTTTTTTGTCACTTGCCTCGTGGATCTGGTTCGGCCGCGAATTGGATTTGCGGCAATAGAGTTGTTGGAATCCGCAGGCTGCGAAGTCGTTGTCCCTCGCAATCAAACCTGCTGCGGCCAGCCCGGCTATAACTCCGGTGATGTTAAGTCAGGCCGCGATTTAGCACTAAAGTTTCTCGATGAATTTCACGCTTGCGACTATATAGTTTCGCCGTCCGGCTCTTGTAGCGGCATGATTCGCGCTCACTATCCCGTCATCTTCAAGGACGAACCGGAAATATTAAAGCGCGTGACGGAACTGTCCGCGAAGACTTACGAGTTAACCGATTTTCTCGTCAACGTGGCTAGGCTCGACAAATTCAAAACGAGTTTTTCCGGATCGATAACCTACCACGATTCCTGCTCGGGTCTGCGTGAGCTTAGTGTCAAGCAACAACCGCGGGAATTGTTGAAGCAGTGCGGGCTTCCCATCACGGAAATGACCGATGCGGAAGTGTGTTGCGGTTTTGGCGGCACATTTTCTATTAAGCTCGGTGACATCTCCACCCGCATGGCGGACAACAAGTGTGTCAATGCACAATCGACCGGCGCCGGCGCTATCGTCGGTGGTGACCTCGGGTGCTTGCTCACCATCGAAGGCAGGTTACGGCGAATGGGCGACCACACTACTAAGGTGCTGCACGTTGCCGAAATCCTCGCAGGAATCGATTTAGCCCCTAGCCCCTAGCCCTAGCCCCAAAAAATATGCAAGTCGCATCAATGCATTTCAAGAGCAAGTCCTCTATTCAACTGGAGAATGCTCATTTTCAAGAAAACATGCGCCGTTTCGGCCGTGGCTTTGCCCAGAAACGCGCGGAAGCGGTGGCTCAGGTCGATATTTTCGAAGACTTGCGCGAAGCGGCAAAGAATATTCGCAATCGCGGCCTGGAAAATCTTGACGCTTACCTGATTAAGTTTGAGGAAATGGCACAGGCGCGAGGATCCATAGTTCATTGGGCCGAAACGGCGCAGGACGTAAATCGCATCGTCATCGAGATCGCTCAAGCCAATGGCGTCAAAAAAATCGTCAAGTCGAAATCGATGGTGAGCGAAGAATCCGGCCTAAACCACGCGTTAGCCGCGGTAGGTATTCAGGCCATTGAAACGGATCTGGGCGAATATATCGTGCAGCTCGCAAACGAACCGCCGTCCCATCTGATCGCCCCGGCGATCCACAAAAGCAAAGAAGACGTCGCCGAACTGTTCCAGCAACACCACAATTTGCCATACAAGCTGGATATCCCGGCATTGACCAAAGAAGCTCGGCAAATACTACGCCCGCATTTTTTATCGGCGGACATGGGTATTTCCGGCGGCAATTTCTTAATCGCGGAAACGGGCTCGGTTGCCTTAGTCACAAACGAAGGTAACGGTCGCATGGTGACAACGGCGCCAAAGATACATGTGGCGATTACGGGAATCGAGAAAGTTTTGCCGACGCTGGACGATTTTTCCACCATCATGCGTGTACTGCCGCGCTCCGCTACCGGTCAAGCGATATCCAACTACGTCACCATTCTGACCGGCGCCAAGGGCACGAATGACGTCGATGGTCCGGCACAGTCCCACGTGATATTGGTGGATTCCGGACGTTCGGCGATGCTCGGCGGCGCGATGCAAGAAGCGTTGCGCTGCATCCGCTGCGGCGCCTGCATGAATCATTGCCCGGTGTACCAAAATATTGGCGGCCATTCTTATGGCTGGGTCTATCCCGGCCCGATCGGCGCGGTATTAACGCCGAATTATGTTGGACTTGAAAACGCTCTGGACCTCCCGCAAGCTGCCACACTTTGCAACGCCTGCGGCGTTGTTTGTCCGGTCAAGATTCCATTGCCCGATTTGATGCGACACTTGCGTGAAAAACAAATCGAGCAAAATCTGCGACCGTTCGGCGAACGCTTATCGATAAAGATGTGGCGCTACGTCGCGAAGAGTCCGGGGCTCTACGCTTTCGCGACAAAAATCGCCAGCCGATTCGGTAAATTCCTTGGTGGCCGCGACGGCCTCATTCACAATCTGCCAGGCCTCGACGGCTGGACCAAGGGCCGCGACATGCCTGCCCCTACCGGCAAAACCTTTCGCGAACTTTACGCACAGAAAAAAACCTAACTATGCCTGCCATCAGCAACCGCTCAAATTCTCTCGGCACCGAGAACGCGTTCGTTGTGCTTGCCGAAGTCAACAAACTACAACGCGACGGGAAAGACATTATTTCCTTTTGTATCGGTCAGCCTGATTTTCCGACGCCGAAGAATATCCAAGACGCCGCCATCGAAGCAATCCGCGCTGGCAAACATGGCTATACGCCCTCCGCAGGCATTCAGGAATTGCGCGAGGCGGCGGCACGCTATTTGGGCGGCATGCGCGGTCTCGATATTTCGCCGGACGATGTTGTCATCGGCGCCGGCGCGAAGCCCTTTATCGCCTACGCCATCCTCTGTTGCACCGACTACGGCGCGGGCGATGAGGTGATTTTTCCGAACCCCGGATTTCCAATCTACGAATCGCAAATTCGTGCGCACGGCGCTGTGCCGGAGCCAATTTTTTTACGCGAGAAGCGCCAGTTCGCCTTCGATCCAAACGAATTGGCCGACAAGATCACCAGCAAGACCAAACTGTTGATTCTGAATTCACCACAGAATCCGACCGGCGGAATTTTGTCTCGACAAAACATGGAAGACATCGCCATGATTCTGCATAAACATCCGCAAGTGTGGGTCTACGCCGACGACATCTATGGGCGCTTGGTGTACGACGGAAAATTCGTTTCCATTGCTGAATTACCCGGCATGCAGGAACGCACCATCATCACCGATGGCGCATCAAAAACCTGGGCGATGACCGGTTGGCGCTTGGGTTTCGCCGCGAACAAAGCGCTCGCTCCCCACTTCGTGCGCTGGGTGACGAACACCGATTCCTGCGCCTCGCAAATTTCTCAGTGGGCCGCCCTCGAAGCTTTGAACGGCACGCAAGAGCACGCCGAAGCAATGCGCTTAAGTTTTCTGGGACGGCGCGATTTGATTGTCGGGTTACTCAATCAAGTTCCCGGCGTGACTTGCCAATCGCCGGGTGGCGCGTTCTACGCATGGCCAAATGTCACCGAAGCCTGCCGCATGATTCAGGCGAAAGATTCCGAAGAGTTTCGTACCCGACTATTACACGAAGCGGGCGTTGCGTTGCTGGCGGATATTCATTTCGGCCCGCGGGTTCCGGACGAAGGTCAGCACGTGCGCTTTAGCTACGCGGCGTCGAACGATGCAATCAAGAATGGCGTTGCGCGTATGGCGGATTTCATCAAACGCAATACCAAATAACTTTACACGCTCGACAACCTTTATGTCTGCTCGCGAAAATATACTAGCTCGTATCCGGTCTAATCAAAAAAAATCCGGCTTAACTAGCGCAGCCGAACTGGCAATGACAGCGGACTTCATCGCCGCCCATCCGCAAGGCCCACGACCCAACGCCGATTGGCCCGATTTAATCGCTCGTTTTAAAGAACAGGCGGTTAGCATGGCAAGCACGGTCGATGAAGTGTCGGTGCGAACAGCCATACCGAACGCCGTGGCGCGTTATCTTCTACAGTTACGGTTGCCAATGCAAGGGGTGTGCTGGCCGGAGTTGTCGAGCTTGGATTGGTCTGGTGCGGGAATCCTCATGGAAAACCGCACTGCCGACGGCAACGATCTGCTCGGCGTCACGGGATGCTACTGCGCAATCGCCGAAACCGGCACCTTATTGCTTACGACCAGCCCGTCGTCGCCGAACAAAACCAGCCTTCTGCCTGACACTCACATCGCGGTCGTTAACGCCTCCCGAATTGTCGTCGGAATGGAAGAAGCCTGGAACCTCCTGCGCACCGAACTTAAGGAATTGCCGCGCGCATGCAGCTTTATTTCTGGTCCGTCACGCACGGCGGACATCGAACAAACTCTAGTAATCGGCGCCCACGGCCCGTACCGCGTTCACATCATTCTGGTAGATGATCCTCACGACGATTTGATCGACACCGGCTGGTGGAAACATAAACAAGCATCGGCCTGATAGGCAATACCAGAGCCGTTCTCCAGGCATGCACAGCCAATCAGCAAGCTGCAATTGCCGCCTAGCCGATGCTCTTTTGGAAACTACTTGACGCGCATCCCCGGCTTGGCGCCGTCATCTGGACTGAGGATGTACAAGCCATTAGCGTCGCCTGCTGCGAGCACCATCCCTTGGGACTCACCGAAGCGCATTTTGCGCGGCGCGAGGTTGGCCACCATCACGGTGAGACGGCCGATCAGGGATTCAGGCGAATAAGCCGACTTAATGCCGGCGAACACCGTACGAGTTTCCAAGCCGATATCGAGCGTGAGCTTGAGCAATTTTTCCGCGTCAGGAACATGCTCGGCATGAACGATCTTGGCGATACGCAGATCGAGTTTGCTGAAATCGTCGATGCCGATGGTTTCGCCGATCGGCGCGATGGTAGCGGCAGGCGCGAGTGGCGTAGCCGGTCTTTCTGTTTGTAGGCCAGCCTGATTGGCAGCGATCAACTCTTCGATTTGTTTTGCCTCAATTCGGGTCATCAAATGTTTGTAGGGCTTGATTTGGTGTCCTTGCAACAACACAGTTGTATCGTCCCACGTTAATGGAACTATACACAAAAATGTCTCGACTTCTTCAGTTAATTTTGGCAAAACCGGTTTCAAATAAATCGCCAAGAGGCGAAACAGATTCATGCTGACGCTTGCAACTTCGTGAAGCTTCTCGGCGTGCTCCGGATTCTTCGCCAATTCCCACGGCTTCATCTCGTCGACGTACTGATTGCAGAGGTCCGCGAGCGCCATAATTTCACGCAACGCTTTACCGGACTCGCGAGACTCATAGAGCGCGATAATGGCAGGCGCCGCCGCCTGTAATTTTTTCAGCAACTCCAAATTCGGCAAGACCTCGGCGAGCTTGCCATCAAATTTCTTCGCAATGAACCCTGCGCACCGGCTCGCGATATTTATGAATTTCCCAATTAAGTCGCTGTTCACCCGCGCTACGAAATCTTCAAGATTGAGGTCAATGTCTTCCATCGACCCATTCAGTTTCGCCGCAAAGTAGTAACGCAAATACTCCGGATTTTTCAGGCAATCGAGATAACTGCGGGCGTTGATAAATGTACCGCGCGACTTCGACATTTTCTCGCCGTCGACCGTGACAAAACCATGAACGAATACGTTGGTCGGCACACGCAAGCCGACAAATTTCAGCATTGCCGGCCAAAACAAAGTATGAAAGTACAAAATATCTTTGCCGATAAAATGCACCATCTCAGACTTCGAATCCGGCTTCAAAAAACTATCGAAGTCAATGCCCTGCAAGCCGCACCAGTGCTTGAAGCTGGCGAGGTAGCCGATCGGCGCGTCGAGCCAAACGTAAAAATATTTTCCCGGCGCGCCGGGAATTTCGAAACCAAAATACGGCTCGTCGCGGGAGATATCCCAATCGTTTAAGCCCGCTTCGAACCATTCCGAGGCTTTGTTCGCGACTTCTGACTGCAGCCGGCCTGGCGCCTGAGTCCAGTCTTTCAAAAATTCGACGCAGCGTGAATCCGACAGCTTAAAAAAATGATGCTCCGATTGCTTCATCACCGGTTTCGCACCGGTCAGAGCGGAATAC
>JANNFT010000189.1:0-28266 GCA_031380185.1 Pseudomonadota bacterium | reverse complement strand
GTTGAACGCCGCGCCACGCTTGACGGGCAGGCCGACTACGGTGGACCAAGCGATCGCCGCCGCGGCGCAGTTACTTGCCAATGCAAAGGCGCCATTGATTGCGGGTCTTGGTACCGATGTCGCCGGCGCGCGTGCGACGTTGGCGTTGGCCGATCGAATCGGCGCCGTGGTCGATCATATGAATATGCCGGCGAAGCTGCGCAATATTTTGACGCTTCAAAACTCTGGCTGGATTACGACAACTCTGGCCGAAATAAAGAATCGCGCCGATTTCATTTTGATTGTCGGCAGCGGCGTGTTGAAACGTTTTCCCCGGTTTCTTGAGCGTGCCGTATGGCCAAAGAACGCGATGTTCGTCGGCGATGCCGCAGCACGCAAAGTGATTTTCCTCGGCGAGCTGGATGGACTCGTCATCGATGCGCCCGCCGCAGTCACGCGCCTACAGTGCGATCACCTATCTTTGCCACGCATCGTTGCGGCGCTGCGCGCGCTGGTGAACCGGCAGCAGATTGACCCTATCCACCTGGCGCCGGCGGATCTGCAAACGTTGCAACGCTTAGCCGGGGAAATGAGGCACGCACGCTATGGCGTAGTGGTTTGGGCGGCTCCAGACTTTGATTTTCCTCACGGCGAACTGGCGATTCAGACGCTGGCCGAGATGATCAAGGATCTCAATAAAACGATTCGGTTCGCCGGATTTCCGCTGGGCGGAAGCGACGGTGATTTTTCCAGCAACGGCGTGCAGACTTGGCAAACGGGTCTTCCACTGCGTTCGCGCTATGGCAAGAGCGGCCTGGACTACGATCCCAATCGCTATGGCGCGAGTGAGTTACTTGCGGCTAAAGAAGTCGATGCGCTGCTCTGGATTTCCAGTTTCAGCGCCGGGCGCACGCCGCCGGTCGATCAAATTCCGAGCATCGTTCTTGGCCCACCCAGCATGAAGTTCGAGCGCGAACCGGATGTATTTTTTCCGGTCGGCACACCGGGAATCCATCACGACGGCCATTTTATCCGCGCCGATAAGGTCGTCGTCATGCACCTGAAGAAAGTAGTCGAGAGTTCGCTCCTAAGCGTCGCTGAGATCGCGAACGGCCTAGTTCAGGCGCTTTCACGTTAAGGTTAAACGGCAACCGGCATCGCGATATGCGGGTGCGATTGGTAACCGACAATTTCAAAGTCCTCGTAACGGTAATCGAAAATCGATTCCGGCTTACGCTTGATCGCAAGCTTGGGTAAAGTGTAAGGCGCACGCTTAAGCTGCTCGGCAACCTGATCGATATGGTTTAAATAGATGTGGCAATCACCGCCGGTCCAGACAAAATCGCCGACCTGTAAATCGCACTGCTCCGCGATCATGTGCGTAAGCAAGGCATAGGATGCGATATTGAACGGCACACCGAGTCCGGCATCGCAGGAGCGCTGATACAGTTGGCAGGAGAGCTTGCCTTCAGCGACATAAAACTGGAACAGCAAGTGACATGGCGGTAACGCCATCTTGTTCAACTCGCCGACATTCCACGCCGAGACGAGCAAGCGGCGCGAGTTGGGATTGGTCTTGATCTGTTGAATGACGTCGGAAATTTGATCGACCATGCGACCGTCGCTGGTCTCCCAGCGACGCCATTGCTTGCCGTAAACCGGGCCGAGATTGCCTTCCATATCGGCCCATTCGTCCCAAATGGTGACGCGGTTGTCGCGCAAATATTTGATATTGGTTTCGCCGGATAAAAACCACAGCAGCTCGTGAAAGATCGAGCGCAAATGCAGTTTTTTCGTGGTGACAACAGGAAAACCTTCAGCTAGGTTGAAGCGCATTTGATAACCGAAAACGCTGTAGGCGCCCGTGCCGGTGCGGTCTTCTTTTTTGATGCCGTGGCTACGGATGTGGCGCAGGAACTCCAGGTATTGTTGCATAGTGGCGAAAATGCATTTCAGACCTCGCCATTATCGGCGAATCGCCGCTGCTGCGCGAGAATTTTTCGCTTGATGCAAGCGTGGCGCCGGTACAGTCGCCGGATGACTGTCCCCGGCTGGTTGATCAAGCCGTTGCATACTCACACCGCGCTCACCCAAATAGATGCCGCAGTTAATTACGGCGTCTTGCGCCAATTCGTAGTAGGTTAATTTCAGTTCGATTTTTTGGCTCGATGGGCTTTTCCATTTGTACTGAACCCAGCCAAACCCTTTTTCGCGCGCTCGGGCAACAGAGTATCGAACGTAGGGTTTGCCGTCGCCATCACGCAGATCCAGAATATTTTCGCCGCGCTTCCAGGGTTCCATACCGTTTGCGAGCCGCATGCCTCTTATATCGAATACCGACAAATAATATTGGTCGAAAATAAAGCCGCCCTTGGGATCGTCAAAGTCATCACAAGCGTTCTGCAATCCGACTGCAGCAATATGGGCAACGGCTCTTTTGACCAGCGCAACCACGATGTCGCGCCCCTCGATCTTGCTGGTCTGAAACTGCTCCATTGCTTCATCTAAATATTGCACTTCATTTTCGAAGTCCATCGCAGCGGCGGCGGCCTCTTGCACCAAGGCTGAATTTTGTTGAGTCACGCCATCCATCTGTACGATGGCGCGGTTCACCTCCTCCGTCGCCTGACTTTGTTCTGCCGATGCCACCGCGATGTTTCGCACCAAATCCGCAACCATTTGCATACTATCAAGGACCGTATCCATCGTTTGCGCCGCATCTTGGACGCCGCGTGCCCCGTCGCTGACGCTTTGCGTCGAAACATCGATGAGTTTTTTAATGTCCTTCACCGCTTCCGCGCTGCGTTGCGCAAGGCTGCGCACCTCGTTGGCAACTACGGCAAAGCCGCGACCCTCGTCCCCGGCACGCGCCGCTTCAACACTGGCATTCAATGCAAGAATGTTGGTTTGAAATGCAATGCCTTCGATCAAGCCCACAATCTCACCGATATTTTTTGCGTTAGCATTAATGCAATCCATCGTTCGCACCACACTTTTCACTCGATCGGCGCCTTGAGAAACCGTTGTGGCAAAGTTGTCGGTAAGCGTGCGCGCCTCGCCGCAGCGGCGGGCGTTTTCTTGAATGGTCGCTGCAAGCTCCTCCATTGTGGATGCGAGTTCTTCCAGAGTCGATGCTTGATGTTCGGTGCGCTCCGCCAAATCATTGTTACCTCTGGAAACGGCTTGCGCGGCGCCCATGATTTTGTTCGAACTGCGCCGGACTTGGGAAACGAGATCAACCAGGCTTTGATTCATCTTATTCAGGCGCTCGATCTGGACACCTTTGACGGCGTCCCATTTAGATTCGATATTGCCCGAAAGATCGCCGCGACTAATGCGTTCCAGCCCAACTCTAATTTGATTTCCCGTCACCGATATATAAATTGCAAACCCGACGAGCAAATAAATCGCGGCAAATGTCAGCACGAGGCAAACTGCTGTTAGTTGCAGATAAGCCGTCAGTACGGCGAACGTAAATAGTGCGCCCACCGCGATACAGCTCCAAGCGCGCGATAAGCGCTTAGCCAGCGTTATTCCAGGAATCATGCAGTTAAGGAGGAACGTGGCCTGCGTCATTTGACAACCCCTTTTAAATTAACAATCGATACCGCAATTATTTCTGTAAACATTTGATTTATAATAAATATAGATAAAGCGTAAGATCCCCGCCAACCAATTACCTGTGTGAGATTTCAGTTTAACTATATCACTATAATAATGACTAATAAATAATTGTTTTCGATAATAATTTATTAAAAATATGCAAATTAGTTTCGCGACAATAGATCAATGCGGCCATTGCATACGCGTATGGATTCCGCTAAGGTGCGGGAATTGGGATCAAAAATAGTGGGGGGCTGAACAAGATGATTATTCGGAAACGCTTTTGGGCGACGTTTTTTTGCGGACTCATTTTGTTGTTCCAAGGCGCCTTGCGGGCCGACGAACCGATCAAAGTGGTATACCACGTGATGGATACCGACGCGCAAGGTATGCTCGCCATCGGTAATATCCGCAACCATCTTCGCGCCGATCCGAGCGCGAAAATCACACTGGTGGCGTTGTTCAAAGGCATTAACCTATTGATGGAAGGAACGACGGATAAAAACGGCAATCCCTATGCGCTGGCAATCGAGGAACTGGCCGGCAAAGGTGTGCAATTCGAGATTTGTCAGAACAGCATGAATTTTTTCAAGGTGAATGCCGATCAGGTGCTGCCCCTAGTGAAAGTAATTCCCTCTGGAGTGGCTGAGATCGCGCGCTTGCAGGCGCAGGAACGCTACGTTTACATCAAGCCTTAGCATCGACCCCGCCACGAGCCGATAGATACAGGCTGCTAGGCTAGCCACTCGCTTCGGGTCATTGGTTCTTGTCGATGTATCCCTGGAAAACCAAGCTAACATTGCCTTCTGGCACGTAATGAACTTACGGTAATTAGATCGAACTCATTCCCCTTCAAGGGAAAGTCTGGGATGAGGATGAGTTTATTCGGCGAGGTCGGTCCGATTCCGGCCCCTGACCCTCACCCGTTTGAAGCGGCGGGAATGTCTTGCTACTTTTGTAAGGTTTACGCTAGTAGCCGACCGCTTGGCCGTCTTTACGATGGTCCGACCCAGCGACGTATATACCGTTTTCTTGGCGATAGATAAGTTGTGCGCCGCCGCATCCGAAGGCTGGCGCGCTTGATGCGACGCGGTGGCCACGCGCGACCAACTGTTCGATGACGTGAGCATTGAAACCTTCTTCGAAATAAACCAATTGATCCTCGCCCAAAAACCAGCGGCGCGCGTCCGATGCCGTTTGCGGATTTTGGCCATAATCCACCGTTCGAACCACCATTTGCGCGTGTCCCTGTGCCTGCATCGCCGCGCCCATCACGCCAAAGCTCATCAGTGGCGCGCCATGCTGCATGATAAAGCCAGGGATAATCGTATGAAACGGCCGTTTGCGCGGCGCGACGCAGTTCGGGTGATTTGGATTTAAACTGAATCCGGCACCGCGATTTTGCAGGCTGATGCCCGTTCCCGGGACGACAATACCGGAACCGAATCCCATGTAATTGGATTGAATGTAAGACACCATCATGCCGGCGGCGTCGGCGGTGGTCAGATAAATCGTCTCACTGCCCTTTGGAATTTCAGCGGGCAATCCC
Organism: Pseudomonadota bacterium; assembly: GCA_031380185.1. Classification (GTDB taxonomy): domain Bacteria; phylum Pseudomonadota; class Gammaproteobacteria; order Burkholderiales; family JALYOK01; genus JALYOK01. Next base: position 23,135 of record JANNFT010000189.1, on the reverse strand, counting down.
CAATTTGGATAAATCGCCCGCTGCGAGTCTATGCGCTTTGCGCGTTCGGCAAGATAAGCGGGCGCCAGCAACGCTTGCGGCGAAAACGGCATGGCGCTCGCGTCCGCCACATAGTGGTAGAGGTCTGCGAAAGCCAGTTTCATCGCTTCCAGTTGCAGATGAATGCAGTCGGCGGAATCCAGCGCGACCTTGGACATATCAATGTGTTGCAAAATACCGAGCATAATCAGCGCCGCGATACCCTGCCCGTTCGGAGGCAATTCGTGCAGTGTGACGCCGCGATAATTTTGACCGATAGGCGCATCCCAGGTGACTTGATGCTCGGCGAGATCCTCGAGTGCCAGTGCCCCGCCCTGCGCTTGGCTGTGCGCGACAATTTTTTTCGCCAAATCGCCGCGATAAAATGCTTCGCCTTTGCTCGCTGCAATCATGCTCAAACTGTAGGCCTGATCGGAAAAACGAAATAGCTCGCCGGGCTTTGGCGCGCGGCCATTAGGCAAAAATGCCGGCGCGAAATCGGGTGATTGCAGGTATTTCTCCGCTTGCATAGCCCAATTTTTTGCCGTGATCGGCGAAACTGCAAAACCGTTATCGGCATACATCAACGCCGGCACGAATAAATCCATGAAAGGTAGCTTGCCGAAGCGCTGCGACAACGCAACCCACGCGGACACCGCACCAGGAATCGTAACCGAATCCCAGCCCGTGGTCGGCATGGCATCGCGGCCGGCAAAACGTTGCAGGTTCCAAGCCTTCGGCGCGCGGCCCGAGGCATTCAGGCCATGCAATTCTTTACCGTCCCACACAATAGCAAAGGCGTCAGAACCGATGCCGTTCATGTTGGGTTCCACCACCGTCAACGCAATCGCCGTCGCCAGCGCGGCGTCCACCGCGTTGCCGCCTTTTTTCAGCATTTCGAGGCCGGCTTGCCCCGCGAGCGGCTGCGAGGTTGCAACGACATTTTTCGCCAACAACGGCATGCGTTGCGACGGATATGGAAAATCCCAATTCACTATGGTTCTACTTTTAAAATGATTTTGCCGATGTGTTGGCTTGACTCCATTAAGCGATGAGCGTCGGCAGCTTGCGCCAACGCGAAGGTCGCGCTGATGACCGGCGCCAAGGTTCCAGCCTCAAGCAGCGGCCACACTTTTTCCTTGAGCACATTGGCGACGGCGGTTTTAAAGTTTTCATCGCGCGCACGCAGCGTTGAACCCGTCACTGTCAAACGCCGGCGCATGATCAATCCCAAATCAACGCTAGATTGCATACCGCGCTGAAACGCGATCAACACGAGGCGCCCGTCTTCCGCCAAGGTGTTTAGTTCGCGCGGAATGTAATCGCCCCCAACCATGTCGAGGATGACATTGACGCCGCGGCCGTCGGTCAATTTTTTTACGACGTCGACGAAGTCTTCCGTTTTGTAGTTGATCGCCTTTTCTGCGCCGATTTTTTCGCACGCGGCGCACTTTTCGTCGCTGCCAGCGGTGACAAACACACGATGCCCCAACGCTTTCGCCAGTTGAATTGCCGTCGTTCCAATGCCGCTGGAGCCACCCTGCACCAACAATGTCTCGCCAGGTTTCAAACCGGCGCGAATCCAGACGTTGCTCCACACCGTCATAAATGCTTCCGGCAGTGCGGCAGCGTTGACCCAATCGTATCCGGCCGGAATCGCAAAACAACTTCCGCTATGCGCGGTGCAATATTGCGAGTAAGCGCCGCCGGAAACAAGGGCGCAAACTTTATCTCCAACTTTCCAATTGCGCACACCCTCGCCCAACACGGCAATGGTTCCCGCGATCTCCAGCCCCAAAATGTCCGAAGCGCCCGGCGGCGGCGGATAGGCGCCCTGACGCTGATAACAATCGGCGCGATTGACGCCAGCCGCGCCGACTTTGATTAAAACTTCACCGGCCTTGGGCGCGGCTGTTTGGCGCTCAATTATTTGCAATACCTCGGGACCACCGGGTGCGGAAAATCCGATGCACTGCATTGTTTGCGGCAAATTCATAGCGAGCCAATAGGTGGGGATAGAGATCGAATACTATCTAAACGCCAAATTCATAGCAAACAAAAGCTATTGTCAGCCCGCTAACATCTACTAACGTTAATACACCGGCACGCGAATCTTCTATACTGAACCAATTGAACGATTCGGCTGCGAATCGGTCAATGAATTGATAAATCGTGATAAGGGAAGGGTGATCCTATGTCGCATGATAATAATTCACACTCAAGCGAGCGCCAAGGTAATTTCTTGCAATCGCTTTCCACATACGCGCGCGAACATCGCGCCGCCCATTGGTCGGGTTCGTTCTCCGAATTTCTAGAAGTCATCGTGCCAAATGACCCACTTGGGGTCGCGCGTTCCAGCCACGAATATATGTGGGACATGATGCGCTGGCAAGGCGTGGAAACCGCGGATGACGGACAAGTGCGCTACAAACTTTTTTCCGATGAATTATTTGGCGTCGATGACGCGCTGGCACGGCTTGCCGACTATTTCAAGGCCGCCAGCGCCGGCTCCGAAGTCGGTCGCCGATTACTTCTATTGCTCGGCCCGCCATCCGGTGGCAAATCAAGCATGGTGATAATGCTCAAGCGCGGATTGGAAGAATATAGCCATACCGACGCCGGAGCAATGTACGCGATTCAAGGATGCCCGGTGAACGAATCGCCACTGCATTTAGTTCCGCACACGATGCGCGCAAGTTTTCGCGAAAACTACGGAGTCGAAATTCACGGCGAGACCTGCCCCTACTGCCGGGCGCGATTAGAGAGTGAATTCGGCGGCGACTTCATGGGAATGTCGGTTGAGCGCACCTTCATTGCCGAAGCCGACCGGATGGGCATCGGCACCTACGCGCCGCATGACCCCACTACGGCAGACTTAGCGGATCTGGTGGGCTCCGTCGACCTATCCAAAGTGGCGGAATATGGCGACGAAGGCGATCCACGCGCTTGGTCCTGGTCCGGCGCCGTGTACGCGGCCAGTCGTGGTTTGCTGGAAATGATCGAGATACTAAAAGTCAAACGTGAGTTCCTTTATTTGTTGTTGACATTGACGCAAGAAAAGAACGTCAAAGTGGCGCGCTTCCCGCTGATCTATTTAGATGAAACGATTTTGGCTCACACCAACCTCGCCGAATTTCGTAAATTCTTGCAAGAGAGTGAAAACGAAGCACTGCTTGATCGCATGGTCATCATCCAAGTGCCGTACACGCTAAGTTATCGCGAAGAGGCGCGCATATACAAGAAGCTCACTTCTAGCGCCCAAGCCTTTAAAGAAGTGCATCTGGATCCGCACGTCTTACATGTGGCTGCGGCGTTCGCAATTCTCACCCGTCTGTCGGAGAACGAGCAAAAGGAAGCCGAGTTCGCGAAGCGTGTGCGCGTGTATGCAAATGAAGACGTTGACGGCGTGAATCGCTCGGAAGCGGAACGGCTCAAGGCCAAGTCACCTGATGAAGGATTGTCGGGTGTGTCACCGCGTTTCGTCATCAACGCGCTGTCGAACGCTATTATTCAAAGCGATCGCAAAAGCCTCAGTACGATGGACGTGTTGCTTGCGTTGAAAGATTCCATCGAATCCGATGCGCGCATGGATGCAAAGAAAAAACGTAAATGGGTTGATTTTCTCGTCATCGCGCGCAAGGACTTTTACAATCGCTGGGTAAAAGAAGATGTTCACAAAGCGCTGTTTGTTTCCTTCGAACAGGAAGCTCAGGATTTGCTCAACAAATACTTGGACGAAGTCGAGGCGGCACTGGACAACCGCACGGTCAAAGATCCGATCACCAATGAAGAACGCAAACCGGACGAGCGTTTCCTGCGCTCGGTAGAAGAAAAGATCGGCATCTCGGATTCCGGCAAGCAATCGTTTCGCCAAGAAGTCGTTCGCAAAGCGATGGGCGCGTTCAAGCGCGGCGAAAAATTCAGCCTGGACAGTCACGGTCAATTGCACGACGCCGTCGAGCAATATTTATTCGAACAGCGCCGCGATGTATTGCGCTTGGTAAGTTCCTCCACGCGGCCCGACGAAGAGGCTAAACAGAAAATCTCCGTCGTCGAAAAACGTCTGGTGGACGAATATGGCTACGACCAACATAGCGCGAGGGAAGCATTGAACTACGTCACGACACTGCTGGCGCAAGAGTAAAGCGGCGTGAGCCCATTCCGCAATATCGCCGCCGAATCGCCATGGTACGACTTGTTCTCGCGCGGCGCGCGAGACTGGTTGCGCCATAACGAAAAAGTGCGCGACGCCGTTAAACAAAGCCTTCCGGACCTCGTCAGCGGCCCGGACGCGCTGACCAACACCCAAGATCGAACCGTAGTCGTTCCAGTGAAATTATTGGAACACGCGCGCTTTCGTCTCGCCGAGGCGGACAAGCAAACCGGCGTTGGCCAAGGGAAAGGCGAACCAGGCGATGTATTACAGCCCGGCCATGATCCTGGCGATGGCGACGAAAGCGGACAAGGCGGCAAGGCCAAGGGCGAATTCCAATTGGCGATCGAGTTTCAAATGGACGAAATCGTTGATTGGTTGTGGGAAGAGTTGCAGTTACCGGACCTCAAACCAAAACAGAATCCATCCATCGATGAAGAAGAATGGGTTCGTGAAGGCTGGGATAAACACGGCCCTCGCGCACGGCTGGATCGGCGCCGCACAATGAAAGAAGCTATTAAGCGCAGGGCCGTGCAACCCGGCGCTGTACCGTTTACGAATGACGATTTGCGCTTTCGTCAGATTACTCAGAAGCCGAAACCGTCGAATCACGCCGTGGTGATTTTCGCCGTCGACGTCTCTGGCAGCATGAACGAAACGCAGCGCAAGTTAGCAAAAACATTCTTCTTTTTCGCGTTGCAAGGGGTTCGCCGCGAGTACGCCCATGTAGAAACGGTGTTCCTCGCCCACACCGATGACGCATGGGAATTCTCTGAGCAGGAATTTTTTCAGGCAAGCGGCAGCGGTGGAACAGTCGCCTCGTCGGTGTTCCGACTGAGCCTCGATATTTTTAACGAACGCTTCGACGCCAATCGCTATAACCGCTATTTATTCTATGCCTCCGATGGCGAAAATTTCCGCGAAGATCGCGCACCGGCAACAGCACTACTCACCGAACTGGCGCAACAATTAAACTACATCGGCTACGTCCAAACCGGAATGATCGGCCCGGGCGCGGCACAAACGGAATTGGCGCAAATCACGGCCGACTTACAAAGCGATGGCCTACCGATTAGTTATGCTTACTTGTCGCGCCACGAGGATATATGGAATGCCATCCGTACGTTCTTCCAAGATCAAGCAAGTGCAGCGCTTCGTGATTGACGAGACAAATAAAATGATGAATTGTTTCGTTCGGCTAGGCGCGCGGAGGCAGGTTAGCGCTCCCGGTGCAACGACGAGCAACAACGCCAGACGGAGAAAGGTCTATTTTAATGTTCTGCTAATTGCGAAGCTCTGCAATAGTGCTGAGGCGACCCGTTGACCACGCTCAATTCCTACGCCGAGCAAATCGAAGCGCTGGCGCAAAAGCTGGGTCTCGATTATTACGCAGTCGATTTCGAGTTGGCGCCACCCAGCTTCATGCTGGAAATCGCCTCCTACGGATTGCCGGTGCGTATGCCGCATTGGTCGTTCGGCGTGCGCTACATTCATCAAATGATTCGCCAGACCATGGGTCACTCACACATTTTCGAGGTTATGTTTCCGGGCGATCCCTGCCATGCCTATTTGGTCAACACCAATACCATGGCGGAGAACGCGTTGGTCACCGCGCATGTGTTAGGTCACGCGGACTTCTCGAAAAACAATCAACTGTTTGCGCGCCATCATGAAATGGCTGGCGGCCATATCCTCGAACAAGCGGCGGCGCACGCCAATCGTATTGAACAAGCGTTCGCCAAACACGGTATCGCCAAAGTTGAAGCGGTAATGGACGCGGCATTGGCCCTCGAGCCCCACGTCGATACTAACCGCGATTTACACCGCGCGCGCTACACAGCAAAAGTGATCCGGCCAGAAGCCGCGCCAGAAGGCGACTTCCAGACACGCTTTGCCACCTTGCCCGGCGAGAGCGCCCCTGGGCGCAGCTTGCCCGAAGCGCCTCACCAGATGCCGATCCCACCGCATGCCGAATATGATTTGCTGTGGTTTATCGCCAACTACGCGCCCGAATTGGACGAATGGGAGCGCGATATTTTTCTCGCAGTGCGCGAAGAATCGTTTTATTTTTATCCGGTGTTCGCCTGCCAAATTATGAATGAGGGTTGGGCCTCCTACTGGCATGCGCGCCTATTGCGCGAAGCGGATTTTCTACCACAGGAATTGTATTTGGGCGCCATAAAAGCACACTCCGATGTGGTGCGCCCCATCGCCGGCGAACAACAAACGGCGCTGGCCGTTAACCCCTACCATCTCGGCTTTTCCATGTGGGAACATATCGTCGAGAAACAAGGCATTGACGAAGCGCGTCGGATCTGTCGCGAAGAAGACGATTTCGGATTTGTGCGCAATCACCTTAACGCCGAGCTCGCCGACAAGCTCGGCCTGTTCGTCTACCAGGCCAAACAAGATGGCGAAATCAAAGTTCTGAATCGCGACATTAACGCTGTGCGCGAATCCATCATCGCCAACAAATTCAACTACGGCTCACCGCGCATCGCCGTTACGGAAATAAAAAATGACGGCAGCCTCGTATTGCGACATGACCACAGCGACGATGGTCGTGGCTTGGATATTGAGCGCGCAAACCAAGTATTAAAATACGTCGCGCGCGTTTGGCGGCGGCCGGTTACGCTGCAAACGGTTGACTCGAAAGGGCAACCTCGTGCATTGAGTACCGCCCGCCCTAACTAATTACGATCTATTTCCCATTTTAGTCGCCAATGAAATGCGCGACCGAGTTCGCATAATAACGCAGTAATTCAAGCTCGCTGGGACTGGCAGTGTAAAGCCCTCCCTGCTCATTCACCAGATCGCGCAATATCAGCATACGCAAACCGACACTAATCGCGTAGTCGTGATCTTGGCGCGGCACGTAAAGGTGGGCGCCCTGCCCTTCCAGTTTTGTCATGAGGCCGTAGGCAGCGAATTTTAGTTCCAATTCGCTGAAGGATTTGCTCGGATTCTGCGTGAATACCGTCGCGACTAGCGCAACCGGCGTCACCGGTACGACGCGGCCGATTTCTCCCATCAATTGACAACCGAGTTGCTCGACCGCGGCGCGGCGCTGATCTTCACCCATCGTGCGAAAGTTAATCGCGTGGTCCGCGACGTAACGCCGCATCGATAGCGGTGCGCCGAAATTAACGCAGGCGTAGCCGAAGCGATACCAGCGGCCAATGACCATACGCCATAGATTTTTCAGCAAGAATATGAATGACGTCAACAATGCGTAAGCGATGCCGGGCGGCGCGACGTGATCGTTTTGGTTGAGTAACAGCGTGCGGTCTTCGAGCACGCGATCATAGTTCACGCCGACCGGAACGAACACCAGGTCGCGCCCGCTGTGCGGGTCAAAATTTTTCACCATGTAGTCAAGCAATCCCAACTTCGGTGTGCGCAGTTTTCCATCTTTAGTCAACCCTCCCTCGGGAAAAACTGCTTGGCAGACGCCGGCCTCCGTCGCCATCTGCACGTAGCGCTGCAACACGGCGCGATACAGCGCGTCCTTCGAATTGCGCCGCACGAAGTACGCGCCGAGTGAACGAACTAACGATTGCAGCGGCCAGGTGCGCGCCCATTCACCCACTGCGTAGGAAAGCGCAGTGCGCTCTGCGGCGAAGAAGGCAACCAGAATATAATCCATGTTGCTGCGATGATTCATCACGAATACGACGCTGGATTTTGGATTCACCGCAGAAAGCGCCTGAGTATCGGAATAGCCGAGCCGTACGCGATAAAGAAATTTCGCAAAGCCCTTAGCGCAGCGATAGCCCATGCGAAAATACAGATAAGGATTGAACGAGGGCACGATCTCGCGCGCATAGCGATCGACTTTGGCTGTTGTCTCTTCTTGGCTTGCGCCCGTTTCGTTGCGCCAACTCTGTGCGGCTTGTTGCACCACCGGATCGTGCAACAGCCGATCAATGACGGCCTCCCGGCGCGTCAGCTTGAATGGCGGAATTTCGATCTTGAGGCGTGTGTTAATTTCTTGAATCACCTCGTTCACGCGGCGGCGAAAAAACCAGCGCAGGCCGGGCAAGAGAAAATGCTCGATAAATGCCCACATCGCCAGCACTGCGACGGCCAGCATTAACCAAAATGGAACGGCGACGAGATGCGTCATGAATTCTAGGACTTATTTTTTGTCGTTTACTTCATTTCAGACATTAGTGGTTCAATACGGATCGCCCTCTCGCTGCACCTTCTCCATATTTTCACGGTCTGTACATCCCGCCGGAAAGGGTAGCGATTTGGGGCGCGGTGTCATGCATCCTGTAACGGCTTAAATATCCTAAGAGTTATCATAACAGCCAGCAATCAAATTGGAGAACGCAATGAAAGTAGCAGTAATGGGCACGGGCGGAGTCGGCGGCTATTTTGGCGCGCGCCTCGCGGCAAGTGGCGCCGATGTCACGTTCATCGCCCGCGGTGAACATCTGAAGGCAATGCAACGTGATGGACTGAAACTTATGAGTGCGAACGGTGACTTAACTCTTAAGCCTGTGAATGCCACCGATGATCCAGCGAGTATCGGCCATGCCGACCTGGTCATGATTGCCGTAAAGTTATGGAGCACCGAGGAAGCGGCGCGCGCCATCGCGCCGTTGATGGGCCCGAACAGCGCCGTGGTGTCATGGCAAAACGGCGTTGTCGCCGAAGACATTTTGATCAATCAATACGGCAAGGAACGAGTTATCGGGGGAGTGTCCAATATCGCCGCGCTAATCGAAGCGCCAGGTATGATCCGCCACAACGGCGCCATGGCGCGATTGATCTTTGCGGAATTGGATGGCAAACCATCCAAGCGAATCGAAGCCTTTGCCGCGCTATGCAAACAAGCCAATCTTGACCATGTAGTCAGCGATGACATCACCCGCGCCATCTGGCAGAAGTTCATTTTTCTTGCAAGCTTTAGCGGCATGACGTGTGCGACGCGGCTATCCATTGGCCCGGTGCGCAGCGACCCCGAAACTCGGGCGATGCTAAAAGCGGCGTTGCAAGAAGCCGTCAGCATCGCGCGTGCAAAAGGTGTGAGTCTGCCAGACGATCAAGTCGAACAATCGCTAGCATGGGCGGACAATTTACCGCCGAGCATGGTCGCGTCGATGCTTGGCGATTTGAATCGCGGCAATCGATTGGAACTGCCTTGGCTGAGTGGTAATGTCGTGAAAATCGGTGAAGAATTAGGCGTGGCCACGCCAGTTCACAAGTTCATCTACACCCTACTCAAATTGCATGCCAATGGCAAAGACATCGGACAACCCTCAACATAACCGGACATTCATCAAGAAAAATCGCGGGATAGTGTACTTGCAGGGCGCCTATTCTTGGTCGCAGCCGGAAATTCCAGTCTCGACCTCGATGTTCCTTTCGTTTCGGCGCCGGCTGAATCTTACGGCGCCGCAACGAAACAAATTGCATCAACCCCGCTCAACTCCTCCGCATGTCGGGAAAGTTCGCTGCGTTCGCTATGCGTGACGAGTTCTGCGTTGGATTCGTCTCCAGAATATCGGACTTCGCCGACTATCTCCGAGATGATTTGACGTTGCCGTGCGAGGCTTATTGACGTGAGTCAAACTTGCGAAACGTGGTTTTCTTTCGGTTAGAATTGGGAGTGCCGGGTTGCTTTCCGAATTGCATGCCACGGGAACGGCCTACGGCGCCGAGATTCTTTGCAATAGCTAAGCGCATTTCAGCAGGATATTGATGATTAACGGTGATTCAGCGTCCAGCGCCGCCCTAGCCCACACGCCGCTCTATGGGCTACATCTGGAAATGGGCGCCAAGATGGTCCCATTCGCAGGGTATGCAATGCCGGTTAGTTATCCGCGCGGCATACTCAAGGAACACATCCACACGCGCGAGCGTGCGGGACTATTCGACGTATCGCACATGGGCCAAATACACGTGAAAGGTACCGCTGCCGCTCGCGCGCTGGAATCGCTGATGCCGATGGATCTCTGCAGCCTTGAACTCGATCGGCAGCGCTACGCGTTATTGACAAACGAGGCCGGCGGCATTCTCGACGATCTGATGATCACCCGCACAGCGACGCACTTTTCCCTCGTCGTCAACGCATCGCGCAAAGCCGAAGATTTCGCGTATCTGCGGCAGCGCATTGGCCCCGCTTGCGTGGTGGAAGAACGCACCGATCTGGCTTTGGTGGCGTTGCAAGGCCCCGAAGCGGCCAAGGTAATGGCTCGCCTCGCGCCGGCAGCAACGCGCCTGAAGTTCATGACTGCAATGTCCACGGACGTGGCCGGAGTCCAATGCCTAGTAGCCCGGTCGGGCTACACCGGCGAAGACGGCTTTGAGATATCCGTTCCGAATACCCATGCCGAAACGCTGGCGCGCGCGCTGCTGAAACAGCCGGAAGTTGCCCTGGTAGGACTGGGTGCGCGGGACTCGTTGCGATTGGAGGCAGGGCTATGCCTCTATGGCCACGACATCGATGCCACCACCACACCGGTGGAGGCTAATTTGACGTGGGCTATATCGAAATCCCGGCACACCGGGTTCCCGGGCGCCGAAGTCATACGCCGTCAAATGGAAAATGGCGCGCCGCGCAGCCGCGTCGGTATCTTACCGGACGGCAAGCTGCCGCTACGCGATGGAACCTTTTTGCTGAATAACGACCAGATCGCGGTCGGCAAAATCACCAGCGGTGGATTTGGCGCGAGCGTCGCTGCGCCAATCGCCATGGGTTATGTCGATAGTGCGTGGGCCAGCCGCGGCTCGACGTATCACGCGATGGTTCGCGGCAAAGCCATTCAATGCCAGATTGTTAAACTTCCCTTTGTGCAACATCGATATTTTCGCAATTAAATTCAAGAGGCCATCGAATGCCGATAATCAAATTTACTCAAGACCACGAATGGATCCGCGTGGACGGTGACGCAGCAGTGATTGGGATCACCGACTTCGCTCAAGAGGAGCTGGGCGATTTGGTTTACATCGAATTGCCCGAGGTTGGTAAACATTTTACGCAGGGCGCGGAAGCGGCAGTGATCGAGTCTGTTAAGGCCGCGGCCGATCTAAAGGCGCCAGTGAGTGGCACGGTAACCAATATTAATTCGTTACTGGCAGAGGAACCTGGCAAAGTGAATACCGACCCTATGGGCGCAGGATGGTTTTTCAAAATAAGGATCACCGATGCCGGCGAGTTGGATAGTCTCCTCGACGAAGCGGCATACGCCGCGCTGGTAAAAAAATGATTCGATGATCGCGACCTTGCGCCGTTAGAAAAAATCATCACTTCGACCTTGCCGCCACACTACGGGACAAAAGTATGACCGACGCTCTCCGTCCTCTCGTTGAACTGGAGCAAAACGATGACTTCATCCGGCGTCATATCGGCCCGAGCGCCGCCGACCAGGCCGACATGCTCGCATCGCTTGGGCTGAACTCGATGCACCAATTGGCGAACAAGGTCGTACCGGCGGGGATACTTTTGCGCGAACCGGTCGCGATCGCCGGGCCCCGCTCCGAGCCACAAGTGATGCAGGACCTAAAGTCTATTGCCGCGCAGAACTGTGTAATGAAATCTCTGATTGGTATGGGCTATTACAACTGCTATACACCGGCGGTCGTCCAGCGCAATGTTTTGGAAAACCCGGCGTGGTACACGGCTTACACGCCGTACCAACCGGAAATTTCTCAGGGTCGCCTCGAAGCGTTACTAAATTTTCAAACCATGATTTCCGATCTGACGGGGATGGAAATTGCCAACGCCTCCTTGCTCGACGAAGCGACTGCTGCCGCCGAAGCGATGGCCATGTGTCGTCGCCTGTCCGAGAGTGACAGCCGAGTGTTTTTCGTGTCTGAGGATTGTCATCCCCAGATCATTGCCGTGGTTCGTACCCGCGCCGAAGCTGCTGGCGCAGCAATCATCATTGGTGACCATCGCCATGGTTTCGGTGAGCAACAGGTTTTTGGTGTGCTGTTGCAATATCCTGCCTCGAATGGCGAAATTCACGACTACCGTGACACAGTCTCCGCGGCTCATGCTGCGGGAGCCCTGGTAACTATTTCGGCGGATCTGTTAAGTCTCGCACTACTCACCCCGCCGGGAGAGTTCGGCGCCGATATCGCTGTCGGCACGACCCAGCGCTTTGGTATGCCGCTCGGCTACGGAGGTCCTCACGCTGCTTACCTGGCAACAAAGCGAAACTTCGTTCGGGCCATGCCGGGTCGATTGGTAGGGGTGTCTATCGATAGTCATGGCGCCCCCGCCTACCGACTGGCAATGCAGACCCGCGAGCAACACATTCGGCGGGAAAAAGCCACCAGCAACATCTGCACCGCCCAAGTGCTGCCTGCCGTTATTGCCAGCATGTACGCGGTATACCATGGTCCGGAAGGACTGAAGACCATTGCCGAACGTATTCACCGTTTAATCGCGGTGCTCGCCGAAGGCCTGCAAAGGCTGGGGCACGACGTTAAGACCGAGTATTTCTTCGACACCATTTTTGTCGCAACCGGCGCACGTACCGCGGCAATTCACGCCGCCGCGCTTTCCAATCTAATTAATCTGCGTCACGTGGACGACTCAACTGTCGGCATTTCGCTCGACGAGACTACGGCGTGCGCCGACGTGGAAACACTGTGGAAAATATTCGCGGCGACTGACAAATTCGCCATCACTTTGACTGCTATGGCGTCCACGGTGACACACAAGATGCCGCCGGCTCTAAGGCGGACGACGCCTTATCTGGCTCATTCTGTTTTCCACAGCCATCGATCTGAGACAGAAATGCTCCGTTATATGCGCTCGCTGGCGGACAAAGATATCGCCCTCGATCGCGCCATGATCCCGCTCGGATCTTGTACTATGAAATTGAACGCCACCAGCGAAATGGCACCCATCACGTGGGCGGCATTCAGTGAAATGCATCCGTTTGCGCCCCGCAGTCAGGCGCAGGGTTACCAGCAACTCGTAAGCAAATTGGAAGCAATGCTGTGCGCAATCACGGGCTTCGACGCTGTGTCGCTGCAACCCAATGCCGGCGCCCAGGGCGAGTTTGCCGGCTTGCTGGCGATTCGCGCGTTCCATGGCAACCGCGGCGAAGTTAACCGCGATATCTGTCTTATTCCGAGTTCCGCGCACGGCACCAATCCAGCGTCGGCCTACATGGCGGGCCTCAATGTCGTGGTCGTCGCCTGCGACGAGGCAGGTAATGTCGATGTCGCCGATCTGAAAGCCAAAGCGGATGAGCATAGCGCGAATCTTGCCGCGCTGATGATCACCTATCCCTCGACCCACGGCGTGTTCGAAACGGCCATTCAAGAAATTTGCGACGTCATCCACCATCACGGTGGTCAGGTATATATCGACGGCGCCAACATGAATGCCCTGGTGGGCTTAGCTATGCCGGGGAAGTTCGGCGGCGACGTGTGTCACTTGAACTTGCACAAGTCATTCTGTATTCCCCATGGCGGCGGCGGTCCCGGCGTCGGGCCCATTGCCGTAAAGGCGCATCTGGCGCCATACTTACCCGCCCTGGCCGTAATTGGCGACCAACGCGGCGTTGTTGGTCCCGTCGCCGCCGCGCCGTGGGGCAGCGCCGGCGTGCTCCCGATCAGTTATGCCTACATCGCGTTGATGGGCGCGAAGGGCTTGTTGCAGGCTACGTGCGTAGCCATCCTGAATGCTAACTACGTCGCCCGCCGGCTCGCCGCACATTTTCCGATTTTATATTCGGACGCCAATGGCATGGTCGCCCACGAATGCATCATCGATTTGCGACCTTTAAAAGAAGTCACCGGTGTCACGGTCGAGGACGTGGCGAAACGTCTGATCGACTATGGCTTCCACGCGCCGACGGTGTCCTTCCCAGTCCCTGGCACGCTGATGATAGAGCCGACCGAAAGCGAATCGAAAAGCGAACTGGACCGCTTCTGCGAAGCGATGATACATATTCGCGAAGAAATCCGCGCCATCGAAACCGGCGCCATGGATGCGGATGATAATCCGCTCAAAAACGCGCCACATACGGCGGCAGTTTTAGCAGCCGAAGCGTGGCTCCATCCTTATACCCGCGCCCAAGCGGTCTTCCCCGTCCAAGCGCCATACGCCAAAAAGTACTGGCCACCGGTCGGGCGTGTTGACGGCGTTTATGGCGATCGTCACCTGCGGTGCGCACGCTAGCGATTTATTGATCTTTCTTCACTCTTGTCCAAGACAGAATATGACGTTGGGTCATCCGAAGGTGTAGGGAGCGGAATGCTGGGCAAGCAAGTTGCGGCGTTTGTGTTGTATAAATTTTCGCCGGTGCGTTAGTGCCGTTTTGGTAGAGCGCGCACTGCGCACGCGGAGATCGAATTGACCGATCCGGGAGGATATGACTGCGTGCGCGTTGCGCACCCTACGCCCGCTGTGGAAGTTGGGCTAACGATACAGCAGCACGGAAATCTTGCAGAACGTCATCACTTTGGCGGTCTCGCTGCCCAATAATTATCTCGCTACGCGGTAACGCTCAATATGACGGTGTGGTGAGCTCGTGTTGCGGCGTTTGAAAGCGCCGGCGCGCTTGGATTAAGGATACAAACCGCGCAACTCCATCGCGCCCAGCACGCGGTTGCAAGCAATGATGTAGGCGCCCGTGCGCAGCGTGACACCACGTTGCTCACTCACCTCCCAGGCGCTGGCGAGCGCGTCCTGCATGATACGCTGCAGGCGCTGATTGATCTCATCTTCCGACCAAAAGAAGCTGGAGATGTCTTGCACCCACTCGAAGTAGCTGACGATAACCCCGCCGGCATTGGCGATCACATCAGGAACTACCACGATGCCACGCTCGCGCAAAATGTCATCGGCAGCCGGAGTGGTCGGACCGTTTGCGCCTTCCACGACGATGCGCGCACGAATCGCCGGCGCATTGTCGGCGGTAATCTGCTTTTCCAACGCCGCTGGCACGAGGAACTCAGTTTCAAGCGCCCAAAACTCTTTCACCTCCATCGGTTCGGCTTCGGGAAAACCACACGCATGCCCGCCGTTATGTTTGGTGTATTCGTTCAGCCGCGCCGGATCGATGCCGCGCGCGCAATAGATACTGCCCGAGGAATCCTGCACGGCAATTATCATCGCCCCGTGTTCGTGAAAAATCCGCGCGGCGGCATGACCGACATTGCCGAAGCCCTGAATCACCACGCGAGCATCCTTGATATCGATTCCCCTGCGCTTGGCGGTCTCGGCGGCGACAACAAAGACGCCACGACCCGTTGCCTCACGCCGTCCTAGGCTACCGCCCAAGGCCAATGGTTTGCCGGTGACCACTCCCGTGGCAGTGCGTCCTTCGTTCATGGAATACGTATCCATGATCCATGCCATGATTTGCTCGTCGGTGTTTACATCCGGCGCCGGAATATCCTTGTCGGGGCCGAGCAAAATGTTGAGCTCGCTGGCATAGCGCCGTGTCATGCGCTCCAGCTCAGAGCGCGACAATTGACCCGGATCAACGCGAATGCCGCCTTTCGCGCCGCCGTAGGGAACGTTTACCGCGGCATTCTTGATCGTCATCCAACCCGCCAAGGCCATCACTTCCGGCAACGAAACATTGGGGTGATAGCGGATGCCGCCTTTGCCCGGACCACGCACCAAACTGTGTTGGATGCGATAGCCCTCGAAGTGGGCGAACGATCCATTGTCCAGACGCACCGGCACATCGACGATGAGGATGCGCTTCGGGCGTTTGAGGAACTCGACCCAACGTTCTTGAGGGCCTAGGTACGGCGTGACCCGATCGATTTGCTCGAGGAATATTTCCCAGGGACTCAGATCGCCGTTAAGCAAATACGAAGGTAGGTCGGTGGTCATGGCACGCAAGGAAAAATTAACGTCAGTCGTCACCGGTACCGTCGACCTAAGGTAACCGATGGGGCATGCGAGCACGCAGATTGCCCACTTGCGCTTCGAGGTCATGCACTCGGTCCAGCAGAATCAAGGCCAGGGCGACGCCTTGCGGACTCAGATCGAAATCGTCGCGCAAGCGGCACGCCGTTCGCGCGATAACAAGGCATTGCGCATCAAATAATAGTTGTGCAGTGTCCGCATTAATTGGCGCCAGCGCGCCACAATCCACCAGCTCGCTAATTTCCGCTTCCGATAGGCCTGATAACTCCGCCAACTCTACTATGTGAAGTTCGTGATGCTGATTCAGCCACAGTACTTCAGTGAGTTCGATTCTCATAGGCCACCTCCTTGTCATAATGTCCGCGAGGATCGAATGTGGAGCCATCGGCTAGCTGTTTAAACAACGCCTTCTCCCGTTCGTCAATCACGCTTGGTAGTACGATTTGCACGATGGTGAAAAGGTCGCCCTCTCCGGCGCCCGGTTTGGGCAACCCACGTTTGCTCAGACGCAATTGCTGCCCGCCCTGCGTTCCCGGCGGGACCTTGAGACGGACCGGTCCGCTCGGTGTCGGCACCTGCACGGTGGCGCCCAAAACAGCCTCCCAAGGGGTAAGGGGTAGATCCAAATAAAGATCGTGACCGCTTACGCGAAACAACGAATGCGGATGTAACACGACATTTATGTATAGATCGCCGTCGCGCCCGCCATTAAATCCTTTGCCGCCCTTACCGGGCAGGCGCAGCCGCTGGCCATCCGTCGCGCCCTTGGGGATGCGTGCCTTGAACGCATGGGCCGCCCGATGCAATACCCCATTCGCATCGTATTCCGGCATGGTCAGATCAAGATCCACTTTTGTGCCGTGAAATGCCTCTTCCAAAGTAATGTGGACAGATACTTCGTAGTCCTGTCCCGGCATCGGCATGCGCCCACCGTCCTGGCCCCCACGGTGCTGGCCGCCCCGGAGACTTGCAAACAAATCGGCTAGGTCGACGTCGTCGGCCGCAAATCGCGCGCCGCTGAACTCGCGCTGCCAGTCAGGCGGCGGCCGGAATTCTTGTCCGGGCGGGTGTTTACCGAGTTGATCATAGGCGGCGCGCTTTTCCGAGTCCTTAAGGGTCATGTAGGCTTCCGAGATATCTTTGAATTTTGCCTCGGCATCAGGCTCCTTGGAGACGTCCGGGTGATACTTGCGAGCAAGCTTGCGATATGCTTTCTTGATGTCGGTATCAACGGCAGTTCGCTCGACACCGAGAATGCTGTAGTAGTCTTTGTATTTCATCGTTGTTAACCAAAAGGAAAGCGACGTTGGATCGCCATCATGCGCCGGAATTTACCAATGTCAAACTCCTTTTTCGTAAGCAAAATTTTTTACTAACCGCATGAGCTAGTGGTGGCAAGGAGCAATTCTTGGCATCGCGAATCGGGCTTTTGCATCATACAGAATCCATCGAAATAATTTGCCGTTACACGTGACAATAACTTCGCGCGCCACTTTTCTGGCACACCGGCTCAAGCACGTTGGGCTGACGAAGGATGCCCAACATTCGTTGGCCAGCAATTGTGTTGGGCTTCCTTCGTCAGCCCAACGGTTGTATGTTTCTGTATTTGGATATTGAGCCGACCGCCCCGGTGGCATGTTGCCTGGGTTTTGTCGCGGATACGCCAAGAGCAAGCCCACCAAACAATCCTTGCGGCATGCCAATGCACGACTTGTGCGTACGATTCCTGTGGAAGCGAAGCGCCAAGTCTTTCATTTTCACATCATAACTCCGTCGCGCCTCCTCCTATAGGGTCATGGCTGCCAATTTTGGGCGGGAAAACGGAAGGCCGCGCGAGCGGCACGCTTAAGCTGTAGGGAACGCCGATGATGAGTGTTTTTTCTCTAGCGCTAGTCGTTGTAAATTGGCCTGGATCGGGAACTGCAATCGGCGACCCAGCAAGTTAATGTCGTGTCCCGAGAAGCGCAAAGATATTACTTATGACCCCAGCGGCGCAACCCGTCCGGGCATGCCGTTCCGCGAGGCAGAATCCGTGCGGCTTCTGGCAATGCCTACCTGAGAATCTCTACGCGGGAATACGGAACACCTACTTTGAGCTGCGGCCGGGAAGGCGTTCCGGACTGACGATCGAATCCGAAATAAATTTATAACAGCAATAACTTCACATCGTGAAGAATTTTGTCGAGGCCGATGCCGTAGTTCATCAGCAGCCGTAGCTTACCTTCGCGATCGAATACAAAGGTCCCGGAGAAATGTTCGATAGTGTAATCCTCGGGAGTGGTTAGCGGACGTTTCTCAAAGAATACGTGGAAACTTTGCGCCGCGGCTTTGGTTGCGGCTGCGTCACCGCGTAATGCCAAAAAATTCGGATGAAATGCGGGCACGAACTTCGCCAGCATTTCTTGCGTATCGCGCGCCGGATCGAGCGTGACGAATAATACTTGCACTCGATCGGCATCTTTGCCGAGCTGTTTTAGCACGCTCGCCAAATCGTGTAGTGTGGTTGGGCACACTTCCGGACAATGGGTAAAGCCGAAAAAAATCAATACAACTTTACCTTTGAAATCTTCCAGGCGGCGTGATTTTCCGGTGTGGTCGTTGAGCTTCAGCGCCTTGCCGTAGTCGGCGCCAGTGATGTCAATTCCCTGGAATTGCGTTGTGTTCGCCGCGTTGTCGCAGGCCGCCAAGCTCGTGAGCAACAATATTACGGCTAAATTGCGCCACATGAAATAACTAAAATCGGAGGTAGTGATCGACTAACAGCGCTGCGAAAAGTAGCGAGAGATAGAGGATCGAGTAAGCGAATGTGCGCTTCGCCAACGCATCGCTGTAGCGGTAGTAGATTTTGATCGCGAAGTAAATAAATACGCCATCTAAAATCAGCGCGGAGGCGAGATAAATCATTCCCGACATGCGCGTGGCGAAAGGCAGCAAGGTCACTGCGGTGAGGATGACGGTGTACAACAGTACATGCAAGCGCGTGTACTCATCGCCATGGGTGACCGGCAACATCGGCACGCCGGCCTTGGCGTATTCCAATTTTCGATATAAGGCCAGCGCCCAAAAATGCGGCGGGGTCCAGGCGAAGATGATCAAAAATAAAATTAACGCATCGGGTGAAACTTGTCCGGTCACGGCGGCCCAACCGAGTACCGGCGGCATGGCCCCGGACGCACCGCCGATCACAATGTTTTGCGGTGTCGCGGGTTTCAGTAGGATGGTGTAGATGACGGCGTAGCCGACGAACGTTGCCAGCGTGAGCCACATGGTCAACGGATTGACCGCAATATAGAGCAGCAACAAGCCGATCGCGCCGATCACCGACGCAAAGCCCAACGTTTGCGCGGAGGTCAGCGTCCCGCGCGGCAGCGGCCGGCCGCGTGTGCGCGCCATGACGGCATCGATTTTCTGTTCGACCAAGCAATTAATCGCCGCGGCGGCGCCGGCGACTAATGCGATTCCCAGCGTCGCGGCGATGAGCACGGCCAGCGGCACCATGCCGGGTGTGGCGAGGAACATGCCTATGACCGCTGTGAATACAACAAGCGAAACGACTCGCGGCTTGGTGAGTTGGAAGAATTGTTGCGCCAGGCTGAGCGGCGTTTCTATTGCGTAGGATGTCGACATAATTAATACTGGTTAATTTTTATTATGTAATCGATAATTTACCGCGACTAGTGCAACGAGCAGCAATGCTGCACCGGCATTATGCGCCACGGCGAGGGCTAGGGGCAAACTGAACAAAACGTTAGCGATACCGAGGAAAATCTGCGCCGCCAGCGCGCACGTCAACACGACGCCGAGTCGCAAAAACCTTTCATGCCGATAAAGGCGATAGCCCAGATATCCGACTATCAGAAACGTAACCAGCGCGCCGATTCGATGTACCCAATGGATCGCCGTCAGTGCGTTTTGATGCAACAAATCGCCAGATGCGGTGCGGCCAAGATCGCGTAACGGGTAAAAACCATTGGCATAGTCTGCGGCGGGAATCCAGGCGCCGTGACATCGCGGAAAATCGCCGCAGGCGAGCGCAGCGTAATTGGTGCTGACCCAGCCGCCGAGGATGATTTGCACCGCGAGCACCACCAATGCGATCTGTGCAGGACGCCGAAGTTCCTGAAAGCGGTCGATTCCGCCCGTTGCAGGCGGCCGATGTTGGCGCATTAACAGCCAGGTCAGCAACGCCAATGTCATCATGCCGCCGATGAGGTGCGCCGTCACGACCGCTGGATAAAGCCGTAACGTAACGGTCCACATGCCAAGCAAGCCCTGAAATACCACAAGTCCCACCAAAAAGATGGGTAGCCCAATCGTGTCGCCCTGCATACGTTCGCGCCAGCTCATGATTGCGATGGCGATAATCAATAAACCCAGCGAGGATGCAAAATAACGATGAATCATTTCGATCCAACCCTTGCGCGCCTCAACCGGCTGCTGCGGAAATTTCACCTGTGCCGCCGCGATTTCATGGGCTTGGTCGGGAACAGTGACGTGGCCGTAGCAACCGGGCCAGTCCGGACAGCCGAGGCCGGCGTCAGACAAGCGCACAAACGCACCGAGAACAACAACGCCGAAGGTCAATACGACCGCAAATATGATCAAGTTTCGGTACACGCCTAACCTACTTGCGATACGCTGAGCAGGCGGTTGAGATCGCGGCGAATACCAGTCGCATCGGGATTTTTTCCGTAACGCATCATGACCTGGCCGACCGGATCGATCAGAAAAATATAATCGGCGACGTTCGGTTCCGCGCTCAAGGTTTTTAGCAGAACATCCGTCGTGCCGGAGAGTGTGTGCATGCCGGGATATTTCGTCGCGATCTCCGAAGGTGACTTGTCGTCGCCGCGCAGCAACAAAACGCGCTCAATGCGGTTCATTTCCTTGCTCATCGCTATCCGGATTTGTCTCATCAAGTAAAGTTTCAGATTGCATGCTTCGTCACAGGTCGCGGAATCGACCGTGAGCATGATCCATTTACCACGCAACTTACTCAGCGGAAGTTCGTTATTCTGTACGTCTCGCAGGGAAACATCGGGCAATGTTTTTGGCTCGATCAACTCGCCATAGTTCAGCCGGCCTTGCGGCGGCCAGACATAGTAACTCAGGTAAGCGGCGATCAGCGGAACGGCAAATACCGCAAAAATCAGAATCAGATTGATGCGAATATTACGCTGCGTGAGGTTTGGTATTGACGACGACATAAATCACCATAAGAGTTGCAGTCAGTGCGAACCATTGGAACGCATATCCGCGATGCATATCAATTTTGAAATCGGGTTGTTCAATCACAGGGCTTAGACCATTAGCGAGGCCTTGTTGTTGCAAAACAATTATTGGCAAAACCGCTAGTGCAAGAGCGACATTTACGCGCGCGAACGTCAAATTTTGCCAGACGTTTCCCGCAACCGCCTGATCGGACAATTCGACGAATCGGGTCGACGGCAAGCTGCCGCTCCCGACGATCTTCACGCGGCCCGCGGGAACCGCAACTTCGGGCGCGTTCGGATAAGCCGGACCGCGCTCGATCCAGCCACGATTAATCAAAACAACTTGATTGGCGCCGGAAATCATCAGCGGCGCGATCACGTGAAAGCCGGATTTTCCATCGTGCTCGCGGTTGTCGATATAGACTTGTTTATCGGGAATAAATTCCCCTTCCACTAGCAGCGATCGATAACGCAATTCGCTTGGATCACCTGTTGCACTGCGCAAATCAACCGGCGCTAACGCCTGGTTTTGCTGAAACCTCGCCTGCAATTCGGCTTTCTCCACAGCTCGATTGAGCTGCCAGCGTCCGGCAGAAAACGTGATTCCCATCATGCACAGCGTCGCAATCGTCGGGAGCAATCGAGGGCGAAAATTATAGTTGCCGAGTTGCATCAATTCACGCCGTAATTGCAAAGGGACATAGCATTGTCTTAGACTGACCGAACAATCGGAGAAACATTAATGCGATACGTCATTTTACTATTCCTCGTTTTGATCATTGGCAGTTTATTCAGCGCGCTGTATTACATGATCCGAGATAAGGGCCAATCGACGCGGACGGTTCGCGCATTGACCTGGCGCGTCGGACTATCTATTACGTTATTTCTTATTTTGATGCTCGGTTATCACTTTGGATTCATTACGCCGCAAGGCATGATGAATCAGTAACGGCAAAAAAACACGCCGCGCTAGGCGCGGCGTGTTTGTCATACTGGTTTTTTTTGTTACCTACGACGGTACTGCTTACTCCCCCTCCACCTACTTTTTAGGACTACCCAACTAGAGCCAGTATACCAAGATAAATAGCAACAGCCAGACGACGTCTACAAAGTGCCAATACCACGATACCGCCTCAAATCCAAAATGCTGCTCGGGCTTAAAGTGGCCGGCCATGCAACGGAATAATATGACGATCAGCATGATCGTTCCAATTGTGACATGGAAGCCGTGGAAACCCGTTAGCATATAAAACGTCGCGCCAAACACACCTTGCTTAAGGGTAAGCCCCTCATGATAGGCATGCATGTATTCGTATGCTTGGAGGCCTAAGAACAGGGTGCCCAGCGCGATCGTCAGAAACAGCCACAAATTAAGCGCGCCGCGATTGCTTTTCTTAAGCGCCCAGTGTGCCATGGTCACGGTCCAACCGGAAGTCAACAAGATCAGCGTATTCAGCGCCGGAATGCCCCAGGCATTAACCTTCTCGATTCCTTTTGCTTCGAACGGCAGCGGGCCGTTGGTCGGCCAGGTCGGATTGAAATTCGGCCAGAGAAGTTTGTTATCGATATCGCCCAACCACGGCACCGACAATTGCCGGGCGTAGAACAACGCGCCGAAAAACGCAGCGAAGAACATGACTTCGGAAAAGATAAACCAACTCATACTCCAGCGGAACGAGCGGTCGACTTGTTCGTTGTAGTAACCCGCCTCACTCTCGCGCGCGACGGTTCCGAACCAGCCGAACAACATATAGATCAGAACCGCAAAGCCGAGTCCGATCAATAACCAGGCAACGTTCGCGCTGCCATGCAACAAAGTCACCAAGCCAAAAGCCAGCAACAGCAATGCTGTCGAGCCCGTGATCGGCCAATGGGACGGTTGCGGAATAAAATAATG
>JANNFT010000182.1:0-3509 GCA_031380185.1 Pseudomonadota bacterium | reverse complement strand
TCCAAACCGGCCAAGCGAGCCCGAGTTCGATCCTCGCTGTCACCTTCACCAACAAAGCGGCGAAGGAAATGGTGGCGCGGATTGCGTCGATGTTGCCGATCGACACGCGCGGCATGTGGGTCGGCACCTTTCACGGATTGTGCAATCGCTGGCTGCGCGCCCACCATCGCGACGCCGGATTGCCGCAGTTGTTTCAAATTCTCGATAGCCAGGATCAACTCGCAGCGATCAAGCGACTGCTGAAAAGCCTCAATCTTGACGAAGAAAAATATCAGCCGCGCCAAGTGCAATATTTCATCAGCGGCCACAAGGAAGAGGGACGGCGCGCCAAAGATGTTTCGCCGCGCGACGAATTCGAGCGCGCCATGGTCGACGTGTTCGCGATGTATGACGAGCAATGCAATCGCGAAGGTGTAGTCGATTTTGCGGAATTATTGCTCCGCACTTTCGAGGTATTAACGCGCAACGAGGTGCTGCGCGAACACTATCGCGCCCGCTTTAACTTCATTCTGGTCGACGAGTTTCAAGACACCAACAAGTTGCAATATCAGTGGTTGAAATTGTTATCTGGGCCGCAAACGGCGGTGTTTGCCGTCGGCGATGACGATCAGTCGATCTACGCCTTCCGAGGCGCCAACGTCGGCAACATGAAAGATTTTCAGCGGGATTTCCGCGTGCAGCACGTGATCAAGCTGACGCAGAACTATCGCTCCCACGGCAATATTCTCGACGCCGCTAACGCCATCATCAAACATAATTCCCGCCGGCTCGGAAAAGACTTGTGGACATCCGAAGGCAGCGGCGAGCCGGTCAAAATTTTTTCCGCAGTGAACGACAATGACGAAGCGAGCTTTATTGTCGAGGAAGCGAAAACCTTGCACGCCGAAGGCGTTAACCTCGCCGACATCGCGCTGTTGTATCGATCGAATGCGCAGTCGCGAGTATTGGAACATGCGTTATTTTCGGCGGGTGTCGCCTATCGCGTCTATGGCGGCTTGCGCTTTTTCGAGCGCCAAGAAATCAAACACGCTCTGGCCTATCTGCGCCTCGCGGCAAATCAGGATGACGATGGCGCGTTCCTGCGCGTGGTGAATTTTCCGGCGCGCGGCATCGGCGCGCGCAGCGTCGAGCAACTACAAGAAATCGCCAAGCAAAATGGCTACAGCCTGATGGACGCAGCCAACAGCAATGCCCTGGGAGGCAGGAGTGGAACCAGTCTTCAGGCATTTGTGCAAATCATGAGCAATCTGAAAAACTGCGTAACGGAAATGGCGTTACCGGAGTTGGTGACGGAAATGCTGGAACGCTCCACGCTCAAGAACTTTTACCAACTCGAAAAAGATGGCGCGGATCGCTTAGAAAATTTGGATGAATTGATCAATGCCGCGCAAACTTTCGTCCACGAAGCCGAGGACGATAGCCTCGCCGCATTCCTCGCCCACGCCAGCTTAGAGGCCGGTGAACATCAAGCGGGAGTGGGCGCCGATGCGCTGCAGATGATGACGGTTCATTCGGCCAAAGGATTGGAATTTCACTCGGTCTTTTTGAGCGGCGTGGAAGAAGGCTTGTTCCCGCATGAAAACAGCTTGAGCGAAGCGGACGGCTTGGAAGAGGAGCGACGCTTAATGTACGTCGCTGTCACGCGCGCCAAGCGGCGGCTCTATGTCAGCCACGCCGAAAGCCGCATGTTGCACGGCCAAGTGCGTTACGGCATCCGCTCGCGTTTTGTCGACGAAATTCCCGCAGCGCTGTGCAAGATGCTCGCGCCACGACAAAGCTTTTTCAACGCGCCCAAAATTAGTTCGGGTTATGGCGGCTTCGGCGCCTACGGACGCGGCCGTTTCGAAAGCAAACCGGCGGCGAGCGCGACAGTGCAAGAAGTCGTTCCGCGAACAAAATGGCAAGCTGCGAAATTTCCTTTTAGAATCGGCCAAAATGTCGCTCATGCTAAATTCGGCCATGGCGTGATTCTGGGTTGCGAGGGCAATGGCGCTGATGCGCGGGTGCAGGTGAAATTTGGCGATACCGGCGTAAAGTGGTTGGCGTTGGAATATGCGAAGTTGACGGCGGCGTAGAAGC
Source organism: Pseudomonadota bacterium (assembly GCA_031380185.1). Classification (GTDB taxonomy): domain Bacteria; phylum Pseudomonadota; class Gammaproteobacteria; order Burkholderiales; family JALYOK01; genus JALYOK01. The sequence continues at coordinate 1,430 of JANNFT010000182.1, read as the reverse complement.
GCGTTGCGATCCCGGACGAAGTGAAGGATGACAGCACACCAAATCTAAGCGTTGTTTCTGGCGCTATCCTACAACGGCCACTCAATTCCTCTCGTCACATGGCCCTGCAGAATCTCCTGAAAATGCCCCGGATCATGGGGCTTGATTATTTCTGCCGAGCGCGGCAAATAAAAATCGCACAGTCGAGACAGCCAAAAGCGTAACGCCGCCGCGCGCAGCATCGCGGGCCACAACGTTTTTTCGTCATCGGTTATCGGGCAGAGTCTAGAATACGCTTCCAGCATTGCCAAGAGCCGCTCTGGATCTAGCTCTCCGGGCGACGCCAGACACCAGTCATTGACTGTTACGGCGAGATCGAACTGCCAGGCATCGACACCGGCGAAATAAAAATCGATGACGCCGCCGATATCCGAGCCACGAAACAAAACGTTATCGCGAAACAAATCAGCATGCACTACGCCGCGCGGCAACGCGGACAGGTCGAGTTTATCTTGATACTCCAATTCACTCTGTAGCAATTCGCGTTCGTCATCCGATAAAAATTCCCAGACCTTCGCCGCCGCTTGTTTGCGCCAGGTCGGGCCGCGCGGATTTTCCATGACGAGTGGAAAGCTTTTCCCTGCTAGATGCATGTTCGCGAGCAACTTACCGACTTTAGCGCAGTGCATCGCCGTCGGCTTCAATACTGATGTGCCCTCAAGCCTGCTAACTAAGCTTGCCGGTTTGTCCTTGATCTCACCCAGATATTGGTTCTGCAAATTCGCGATCGGGCGCGGACACGCAATGCCGTGGTTCGCAAGATGCGCCATGAAGTTTAGATAGAACGGCAACTCTAGAGGCGTTAGGATTTCAAATAGCGTAAGAACGAATTCGCCTTCCGAAGTGGTGACGAAGTAATTGGTGTTCTCGATGCCCGACTCGATCCCGTGAAAATCGATCAGCGTGCCGACGGAATAATCCGTGAGCCAAGTTTGCAATTCGTCTCGTAGAACTCGGGTGAAGACGGCCATTTTACTTATGCGGTGCTTTTGATTTGGATGGCTGCGCTGGCATAAAGCGATGCCGGCCCCTCACCCTGACCCTCACCCCGCACAGCGGGGAGAGGGGGAATAAATTCCCTCTCCCTCGAAGGGAGAGGGTAGGCGCGGTAAATCAACGAGTGGCGCTCGGACCAAACATTACAAACTGAGCATCTTCTCACGCTCGGCCGCCGACGGCGTGAAACCGCGCGTTTCGTAATGCCGGAAGATCGCATCGACAACAGCCTGTGGCTGGTCGATCACTTGGATTAAATCGATATCGTCCGGACTAATCATTTTCTCCGTTACCAACGTCGATTTGAACCAATCGATTAAGCCGCGCCAGAAAGGAGAATGAACCAAAATGATCGGAATTCTGCGCGTCTTAGCAGTTTGCGTCAGGGTCATTGC